>NZ_JBICXE010000004.1:256441-442998 GCF_043200155.1 Streptomyces sp. NPDC048473 | reverse complement strand
CCGAGTAGTCCTTCATCGCCATCGGCGGTCTTCTCGCTTCCCTCCGGATCAAGCAGATCCAGTATCAGCGTGTCCACCACTCAGGGGGAGGCCCCCGCCCCCTCTCGGGCAGGGGCCGTTGATCCGGCGTGCCGAACCCTCCGTCACGGAGATCTCGCTCATCCCGCCGGCCCGGTCGCCACGAGCGTCGGCGAACACAGGGCGCCGGGCCCCGCTCGCCGCACGGACGTCGGACCGCCGCCCCGGGCCGGGATCCCTCGATCAGCGACCGGCCCCATGACTCCCGTCCGGCTCCTAATTTGGCGCTCTTGTTTGGCTCCTGTTCGGCTCCTGTCAGATTCCTGTCAGGTTCCCCGAGGTGGGACAACCGGTGATGACACGTCACCCTCTCCCCGGTGCGGGGGGTGCTCCTGGGATTCCTGGGGCGCTGAAGCATGACCAACGACGAGGAGACACCATCGTGAGACAGGTCTCACGCGCGCTGACGGCTGCCTTGGCGGTCGTGGCGCTGGCGGCGGGTGCGCCAGGGCCGGCGCACGCGCAACCGGCCGCCGAGTCCATACCCGGCGCGCCGCCGGGCGCCTCCGGGGAGCGGCTGCCGGAGGGGTGGCGTGTCGAGGGCGGGGAGCTGATCTGGAGCTCGCCCGAGCCCGTGGGCATGGGTGGCGCCCTGGTCGAGTTCCGCTCGGGGGAGCGGACCCTCGGCGTCCCGAAGCCCTCCCCCGACCAACGCACCTTCCGGCTCCGCCTCGACGGGGCGAGGGTCGGACCGGTGAGCGAACTCCAGGTGGTCGCCGGTTCGCGGCGGCTGGACGCCGCAAAGGCCGACCAGGCACCCGGTCAGCGGCGCTCGTCGGCCGCGGCGGTGCCCCAGGACCCGTTCCCCGCCAACCCGGTCGACCCCGGTGTCGCCGGTAAGTACCACACCACCAGTGGTGAGTACTCCCTGAAGTCGGTGAGGCTGCCGGGCTACGCCGAGCCCGTGGAGATGCGCGCCACGGTCGTCGGCCCGACGGACGCGCCGGGGAAGCGACCGCTGGCGCTCTTCGTCCACGGCCGCGGCGCCACCTGCTACGAGCCCGGCAAGAACAGCGCGGGCATGGAGTGGCCGTGCAAGCCGGGCAACAAGGAGGTCCCGAGCTACCGCGGCTTTCTGCACGACCAGAAGCTCCTGGCATCCCAGGGCTATGTGACGGTCTCCATCTCCGCGAACGGTGTCAACGCGCAGGACGGCCGCGCGGCCGACTTCGGGGCGCAGGCCCGTTCGTCCCTGGTGCGCCAGCACCTCGCCCGCTGGGCGGAGTGGGGTGCGAGCCCCGCGAAGGCCCCCGAGGCCGTGCGCGCGACGGAGCCCGCGGACCTCTCGAAGGTGCTCCTGGTCGGCCACTCCCGGGGCGGCGAGGGCGTCAACCGGGCGGCTCTCGACAGCGTCTCCCCGCCGCCGCCCGCCGAGGACGGCTACCGGGGACCGGTGGGCTGGCGGATCCGCGGCACCGTCCTGATCGGCCCCACCGACTTCGGCCAGAACCCCACGCCCGACGTGCCCTCCATGACCATCCTGCCGGGCTGTGACGGCGATGTGAGCGATCTTCAGGGCCAGATGTACCTCGACGGCACCCGGGGCATCGGCCAGGGCACGGCGCTGCACAGCGCTGTGTACATGGTCGGCGCCAACCACAACTTCTTCAACACGGAGTGGACGCCCGGCCAGGCCGAGGCCCCGGCCGCCGACGACTTCTGGGACGACAAGAACAACCCGGACCCGGTCTGCTCGACACGGGCCGAGACCCGGCTGAGCGCCAAGCAGCAGCAGACGGCGGGCGCCACCTACATCGCCGCCGCCGCGCGGCTCTTCCTCGCGGGCGACGACCGGGTCCGCCCGCTGCTCGACGGCTCCGACCGGCGCGCGCCCTCGGCCGATCCCGCCCGGGTGCTGACCCACGCCGTCGGCGGCAACCGTACTCCGGCGATCCGGCCCGACGACCCGCTCTCGGTGACGAACGGGCGCGTGTGCCAGCAGGTCACGACGAGCGCCACCCGGGCCTGTAGGCCTGACTCCGCCCCCGGTAAGTCGCCGCACTTCGCGTCCTGGGCGGGCACCACCAGTGAGCCGGGCCGCAACGCGGTCACGGCCCGCTGGACCAAGCCGGGCACCCCGGTCCGGCTGACGCCGGAGCGCGCCTTCTCGCTGGCGGGCTCCGACGCGCTCGCCCTGCGGGTGATGGTGCCGCCGAACACCCGGGGCACCCGGCTCGACGTCGCCCTCACCGACACCTCCGGCAAGCGGGTGGGGCTCGGTCAGGTCACCGTCGACGGCCTTCCCGGCTCCGACTCGACGGCCGCGTACTGGGCGCGTGAGGTCCGCGTCCCGCTGAAGGCCGCCGTCAGCGCCGGTGTCGACCTGAAGCGGACGCAGTCGCTGGAGCTCACCCCGCGCAGCGGCTCCGGCGAGCTCTGGCTGATGGACGCCTGGGGCTGGCGCCCCGGCACCCCGGCGGTACACCCCGTCACGCTCTCGCGTGTCGACATCGGCAGGCTGACGGTCAAGGAGGGCGACTCCGGCACCCGCACCTACCGCGTGCCCGTCCAAGTCACCGGCAAGGGCACCGGCGTGATCAAGCTCGCCGTCCGCGACCCGGAGACCCACAAGTCCACCGTCCGCACCGTGACGGTGAAGGCCGGTGGCTCCGTGGACGTGCCGATCACGGTCACGGGCAACTCCCGCTACAACTACGACCTCAGCCACGAGGTCGCGGCCAAGGCCGTGCGCGGCACGGCGGTCGGCGGCGCCTTCGGGGGCGTGCTCGTCGAGAACGACGACCCCATGCCCACGATCAGCGTGACCCCGGTCGCCGACTCGGTCGCCGAGGGCCAGAAGCTCACCTGGAAGGTGGAGCTCTCCCAGCCCGCCGACATCAGCTTCGAGACGCGGTTCGACCTCCTGCCGGTGCGCGAGGGCACGGAACTGTCCACGAAGGACGTCGACAAGGAGTGGCTCTCCAATCTCGGCGAGGCCGCCGACCCGGAGCGGCCTCTGTCCACGAACAGTCCCTCCCTCTGGGCGTCCGTCCCCAAGGGCGGGACGAGCACGGAAGTGTCCGTGCCCACGGTCACCGACGCACTGACCGAGTCGGAGGAGTCCCTGCGGATGCAGGTGTACGTCCTCAAGGAGTACGAGTGGATGGAGGGCCCCCTCCTCACGGGGAAGGTCACGGACGCGCGCCAGGGCTGACGCCCGGGGTCCACGTCCCGCGCTGACGGTGCCTGAGCGCACCACCTGGACGATGGCACCGGCCCCGCCACGGGGACCGGTGCCATCGGCGTGAAGGGGCCACGCGGGGGCCACGGAAACCCTCTTGCCGAACCGGATCGGGGTGGTGAAGCTCCTTGCGTGGTCCTGCCCTCGCGGCGGCCCCTGTCGTGTCCGGGGGTCCTACGCGTCGGCGAGCAGTGGGTCATAAGCGGTCGAGCGCCGGCGGCCCGACATGAAGGAGAGAAAGTCCTTCACGAACGCGCTGCGGGAGTACCTTGCGTCGGCGTCGGCCACCGTGCGCCGGAACCCGGTCCGGAACAGGGTCCGGTACTCGTCCGCGTCGATGAACTGGTTGCCGTCCGCGTCGGTGACGTCAAAGAGCACTTCGGCGACCCTGATCAGCGCGGGCCCGGCGAGGGAGGGGACAGCGGCGGTGTACTCCTCCTCGCTGATGCGGCCGTCGCCGTCGATGTCGAGGGCCGCCTGGAGTTCCCTCCACCACTCGGCATACGCGTTGTAGAGCCTGGTCTCCTCCGGTTCGTCCAGATCGAGGCGGGAGGACAACTCCCGGGCCATGGCGGCGAGATCGGGCCAGTCCAGGTAGCCGTCGCCGGTCTGGTCCAGCACCGCGGTGAAGAAGTCGTCAGCGCTCCGCTGCGACCCGGTTCCCTCGGCGGGACCGTGCTGCACGGCAAACGGCGTGACCAGCCGGAACAGGGCGCCGGCCTGCTTCATCCGGCCGCGCAGCGCGGTGAGCGTCGCGGCTTGAGCGACGTCGCTGTCCGAGGACAGGTAGAGCAGGCTGGTGAGGCCCTCGGCCCGGAGCCAGTTGTCGGGCAGGAAGCGTGCCAGGCCGGCGGCCACGTAGACGCTTTGCATCAGCGTCTGGGCGCCAGGAATTTCGGGCAGACCCGCCCGTCGGCGGAAAGGCTCGGGGAGGGACGCCACCGTGATCGTGCCGATGACCGGGCCTGCGAGCGCGCGGCCCGCCGCCCATACGGTGGGCAGGCCGTCCAGCAGGGGCGGTGCCGGGAGATGGTCGAAGAGCTTGTAGAGGATGATGCGCAGCGCCTCCGTGTCCTCCAGTTCCTCCTGGACCATGTGGTCGTAGTACTGCCAGAACTCCTGCAACGTGGGCGGCAGATGGCCGACCCCATCCCCCAAGGCTGCGAGGAATGCCTGGTATTCGGCGTAGAGCCGTTCCATGGAGGTCCGGTCGAGCGGCTGCCCGCTCAGTCGGCACATGGTGACGGAGCTCTCGAAGAGGGTCGCGACCACCCAGGCGCGGACCTGGGGGTCCATCGCGTCGTAGGGCCGGTCCTGTGCGTCGGTGCCGCTCAGCCGCGCGTGCAGGCGGTTGAGCCGCGCCGCCTCCCTTTGCCGCTCGTGATCGTCGGTGCCGAACATGCGCTGCAGGCTCACGAGGGTGTTGCGCAGCCGTCGCCACGGGTGCGCGACAAACGTCGAGTTGTCGATCAGGGCCGCGCCGATCTGCGGGTGGGCGGCCTCCAATACCGTGGCCCTGACCATGGCCAGCGCCCAGCGCGGATCGTTGAAGAACCGGTGGAACTGCGAGTCGGGACCGAACGGAGATCCGGACTGTGCTTCGGGGGTCGGCCGCGCGGGGTCACCGTGGTGATCGGTGGCTCCGGAACGCGTACGCCTGGGGCGGCTGCTGCCTGTGTCCGTCACTGGTGAGGTTCTCCGTTCGCGTGCGGCGTCACACCGCCGAAGCGGCGATTGCGTTGCTGGTAGGCGTGCAGGCACTCCAAGAAGTGCGGCGCACGGAAGTCGGGCCAGAGCACCGGCGGGAAGATCCACTCGGCGTAGGCCACCTGCCAGAGCATGAAGTTGGAGATCCGCTGTTCGCCGGACGTCCGGATGACGAGGTCCACATCGGGCGTGTCGGAAAAGGGCAGGTGAGCGGCGAAATGCTGCTCGTCGACGGCATCGGCCGGTACCCCGCTGCGGATGAGGGACCGCGCCGCCTCGACGATGTCCCTGCGTCCGCCGTGGTCGAACGCCACAGTCAGCGTCATGCCTCGGTTCGTGTTGGTCAGCGTCATCAGGTCGGCGAAGTCCCGGGCCAGCGGCCCGGGGATCCTCGGGTCCGCCACTCCGAGGAACCGGCAGCGGATGCCGCGCGCGTGCAGCAACGGGGCGTGTTTGCGCACTACGCGGCGCACCAGTTGCATCAGGAAGTCGATCTCGCTGCTCGGGCGTCGCCAGTTCTCGGTGGAGAACGCGTACAGGCTCAGCCACTCCACTCCCGACGTCCGCGCCGCCTCGATCACGTCGATCACCGTTGTTTCCGCTGCCCGGTGACCCGATGTGCGCGGTAAGGACCGCCGTGCCGCCCACCGGCCGTTCCCGTCCATCACGCACGCGACATGGCGCGGCACACCCCTGCGCCGGTCCTCACCGGTTGGGCGACGCGGAGGTGTATGGGCCGACGACGAGGCAGAAGTGCCGCCCACTCGTTCAACCGTCATCCGTGCTCCCCCGGCTGCCGCAACACAGTCCCCCTCCGCCTCACACCCACCCGCTGGCCGCAGCGCCTCCTGGCCGCAAGGCTCTGCCGCAGTGGGCCCGGACAGCACCCCGTTGTGTCCGGACTCTGCTGAGCGCGTTGCGCATCCGCCGGAAGCCTGTCGAGGCTGCGGACGGGTTTCGCTCCCGCAGACGGCGGACCGGCCTGCTCCGCCGGACGGTCCCGGGGGATCCTCCGCCGCAGCGCCACTCAGATCGACACTCAGCAGAGTGCCGGTGCCCGGCCCCGGGCACATCGCAATCTCCGCATATTCACCTGTAGTACGTCAGTCCGCTTTAACGACCTCGTGGTCGCGCCTTGACCGGAATCAGGTAGAACGGGACGCTTCGACACCGCCGGCACCCGACTCTGCTGTTTCGGCCGAGCCGGTTCTGATGACAAGGCCTCGTGGCGGCACCGAAGGCTCGACCTGCTGGGCGTTCCCGCATCGGCCATCCCTGTTGAGCCGAACGCGCGGATCCGTGCTGCTCGTCAGCAAGCCGTGCGAGGAGCGGCGGGCCTACGCGACTGCCCGCAGACTCTGGCCGGAAGTCGAGATCGTCAGCGCGTCAGCACCCATGACGCTCTCGGAATACGTCGACTCCATCAAGGACCCACGCCTTGTGCTGGACATGCTTGTTGGGGCTCAGCAGCGGCTGCTCATCCACCCGGAGCAAGGATTCATGATCAGGCAAGAGGTACCGGACTCCGTAGCTGCGGCCTACGAGCGCCTGTGTACCGAGGGGTTCACGAGCCGCCTCGTGCCGGCGCGTCAAGGGCCCCATGGGCCATGTGTGGGCCAGGCACCTGCACGTAAGCCCACCTTGAGGCGTCGTCGCAGGTCAGGTGTGGTGAAGTCGCTCCAGCCGCAGCGGTCTTGAAACCCGTCGCGCTCTCAGCTCGGTACAACTGTCCCTACTTCATCAAGGCGCTCCCGCCGCGCATGGCGCGGCGTCGCGCGGCCCGGTGGTCGGGCCGACGCTCCTGTCTTCGCTTCGCTCCGGCCCGGCCGACGTCGCCGCTCCGCCCGTCCACCTCATGTGCAACGACGCGCTCACCGGCGGCACATACGACATCGACGGCGGCCCAGCAGCTCCTCTCCCGCTGATTGTCCGGGGCATCAGGGCGCGGCACCCGGATCCACCGCCGCCGGCCCCTTGCACAGTCGCGCAGCCTTCGGCCGATGGCCTGACGTTCCCGTGCCCGGCGAGGTGACGGCTGCCGGACCGGGTAGGGGAATTCGTGCGTTCACCGTCGATGCAACTCGACCACCGGGCGGCCGCGGTTTCACGGGAAGCATGAAGATGATCAGCAGACGAACCTTCGGAATGGTCATCGGCACGGGAGCGGTTGCGGCCTCGACGGCCGGCCTTTCCGTGGCATGCTCGACTGCCATGTCCGGCGAAAACAATCATTTTCCGCAGACGGACGAGCAGGTAAAGGAAAACTCAGGGTTCGGCTCATTGAAGCAGGTCAGGGCCGGCGTCCTGAATGTGGGATACGCCGAATTGGGCCCGGCCCATGGCTCGGTGGTCGTTCTTCTGCACGGCTGGCCTTACGACATTCACAGTTACGTCGCTGTCGCGCCTTTGCTGGCGAAAAAGGGATACCGGGTCATCGTTCCGTATCTGCGGGGCCACGGCACGACGCGCTTCCTTTCGGGCAGGACGTTCCGGAACGCACAGCAGTCGGTATTTGCTCTCGACATCATCGCTTTGATGGATGCGCTGCGGATCGACAAGGCGATCCTCGCAGGCTACGACTGGGGATCGCGGACGGCGGACATCATTGCGGCGCTCTGGCCGGAGCGGGTCAAGGGCTTGGTCTCCGTGACCGGCTATCTGATCACGAACCTGGAAGCCAACAAGAAGCCGTTGCCGCCGAAGCTCGAGTCGGCATGGTGGTATCAGTTCTATTTCGCCACGGAGAGAGGCCGGCTCGGCCTCGAACAGAACCGGCATGATCTGGCGAAGCTGATCTGGAAGTTCAACTCCCCGACATGGGCTTTTGATGACGCCACGTTCGATCGCACCGCGGCAACGTTCCGCAATCCGGATTACGTCAGCATCGTGATCCACAATTATCGCTGGCGGCTGAGCCTGGCCAAGGGCGACCCCCGTTACGACGACCTCGAAAAGCGGCTCGCCGCAAGTCCCGTCATCACCGTGCCCACGATCACCCTCGACGGCGAGGCCGATCCCTTCACGCCTGCGGGCGGCGGCTCTTCCTATCGCGACAAATTCACCGGTCACTATGCGCACCGAACCCTGAAGGGTATCGGTCACAATCTGCCCCAGGAAGCGCCCCGCGACTTCGCGCAGGCCGTCGTGGACGTCGACCATTTTCCTGCAGCCGGGCGGACGTCATCTCCATGACGGCGGGATCGCGGGCCTGCCTCAGCCAGGGGCGGGTACGGAGGCGGAATTCCTCCGCAGTGGTCAGCAGGGCGTCTCCCGCGAAGTGAAGCGCAGTCAGTGAACGCTCGGCGGTATCCCCGGGGCCCGGCCCACGGACGACGGTGAACCAGGACGAACGGGGCCGTGCAGAGTTGAAAAGCGTGTTGGGGGCAACCCCTCACGAGTTCGAATCTCGTATCCTCCGCCATTGCTCTCACCGGGCAATACATCGAAGGGCCCCACCGCTTGCGGTGGGGCCCTTCGCGTCTCTCCGCCTCAGTTTCCGTCTCAGTTGGGGTCCGCGACCCACTCCGCGGGGTCCGAGCCGGTGTCGGGGCCTGCCTCCTCGGTAGCGTCCCAGAGCGCGTCACCGACCTGCTTGGCGACGTTCTTCAGCATGGGACCGGTGACGTGCATGTACCGGGCGCGCATCCGCGCCGAGCAGCCGGGCTCCCAGCCCATGATCGCGTCGACCACCACATCGGGGACTCCCAGCAGCAGGAGCACGGTCCCGGCGGTGTGGCGTGCGTCATGAAGGCGGCCGTCCCGCACGCCCGCGTCGTCCAGGAGCTTCTTCCAGTGGTGGTGGTCCGCATTCGGAATGAGCGGGCCCCCGGTCGGCTGCGCGAAGACGTACCCCTTGTCCTCCCACTCGTCCCCGGCTTGCTTCCGCTCCCACGCCTGGGCGTCCTGGTGCTTCCGGAGGAGCTCGATGGTCGGGTCCGGAAGCCCGATGGTGCGGCGGCCGGCACGCGACTCGGTGTTCTTGAACTCGCGGCGTCGGTCGTTTTGCTTCACGGAACGCCCTCGGCGGGGTTCAGCGGCACAGGGCGGTGTCCACGGCGCGTTCGAGATTCCTCCGGCCCGCCTCGTCGGTGAGCTGCATGGTGACCGCGACGTTGGTGGCGCGGCCGTCGTCGGTGGCGCCGCCCCGGGTCTCGTACCCCGGGAAGCTGCCGCCGTGGCCCCAGGAGAGGCCGCCGCACGGCAGCGGCCTGCTGACGAGTCCAAGTCCGTAGCGGGCGCCGGGGCCGAAGGTCGCTTCGGCGGGGACGGTGGAGCGCATCTGGGCGAGCTGGGCCGAGGGCAGGAGGCGGCCGGCCAGGAGTGCGCTGAAGAAGCGGTTGAGGTCGGAGCCGGTGGAGACCATCTGGCCTGCCGCCCAGCCCCAGGAGGGGTCGATCTCCGTGATGTCGCGCAGCGGCGCGTCCGCCGATTCCCGGTAGTAGCCGTGGGGGTGGGGCTCCCGGATGCTCGCGTCACCGGGGGCGGGGAAGTAGGTGTGGCGCAGCCCGGCGCGTCGGACGACGCGCCGGTCGATCTCCTCGGCCAGGGGGCGGCCGGTGACCTTCTGGACGATCAGGCCGGCGAGCACGTAGTTGGTGTTGCTGTACTTCCAACTCGTCCCGGGGGCGAAGTCGGCCGGGTGCTGGAGGGCTGTGGCGAGCAGTTCCCGGGGGGCGTAGTACCGGACGTCGTCCCCGAGGTAATTGCTGTAGTTGGGAAGTCCGCTGGTCTGCTGGAGGAGCTGACGGACGGTGATGCGCCGTCCGTCGATCCCCTCCCCACGGACGAGGCCGGGCAGGTAGGTGTCGACGGAGGCGTCCAGGTCCACCCTCCGCTCCGCGACGAGCTGGAGGACGACGACCGCGACGAAGGTCTTGGTGTTGCTGCCGATCCGCACCTGCCCGTCGACGGGTACCGGTGCGCCGGTGGCCAGGTCGCCGAGCCCTGCGGTGTAGGTCCGGGTGCGGCCGTCACGGTCCTTGACGCTCGCCAGCGCGGCGGGCATCCCGTCGTCGCGCACCAGCGCGTTCAGGGCCTGCTGGACGGCGTCCGGCCTGGCGGTGGCAGCAGCGGAGCCGGCGGAATCGGAGGCGGAGGCGGCGGGCGGGGCGAGGGCGCCCAGCGTCATGACGCCGATGGCCACCGCAGCCGCGGCCGACACGGCTCGTCGCCGCCTGCCGCCCTGCCACCGGGTCGAGGAACGAAGGCCCTGCCGGGTCTGAGCACGCATGAGTCAACTCCTGAGGAATCGTTTGGTCGGGGCACGATCCTGGTTTCCAGGGCCCACTGACCGCATCGCGGGAAGGCGGGAGAAATCGCTCCCCCGATCGGGGGAGGCTGCTGGTGGGCTGCCCGGCAATACTGGCGACCATGATCAGGGGAATTCGGCCGCTGCTGCGCGGCTCCACATATTCGGGTGTGCTGTTCGCCTATTGCGGCGCGCTGGCGAGCCTTCCGCTGCTGCCTTTCGCCCTGTTGCCGGCGCTGTCGTGGCGATCCGCTCCCGAGAGCGTGCAGTTGGTCCTGGTTCTGCTGATCTGGGCGGTACTGGTCGGCGTGGTCGGACTGGCGCGCCCCGTACGGCGGGCGCTCGTCGTGTCCGCCCGCCGGCTGCTGCAGGTGCCGCTGCCGAATCCGGTGGCCGGTCGCCGGACTTCCGGTTCACTCGGCCTCGACCGCTGGCGGACCCCGCTCTGGCTGGTGCTGCACGTAGCCGTCGGGTGGACGGGGGCGCTGGCGAGCGGGGTGCTGTTCATCATGGGCCTCTCCCTGCCGGGGAACTGGCTCGGCGGCGAGGCGCGGGCGAGTCTGTTCGGCACGTCGGTCCGGGTGTCGGGCGGGTGGAGCTGGGTGGTGGCGGCCGTGTGCATCGTGCTGGCGGTGGCCGTCTGCGTACTGGTGACGAAGGCCCTGCGGTGGTCGGCGCCGCGGCTGCTGGGGCCGTCGGCGGCCGAACGGCTCGCGCTGGCTGCCGAGCGGGAACTGCTGCTGGCCGAACGCAACCGGATCGCCCACGAGTTGCACGACTCGATCGGGCACACGCTGACGGCGGCCACCATCCAGGCGGCGGTGGCGAGCGAGGTACTCTCCGCCGACCCGGCGGCGGCGCGGGCCGCCATGCGCAGCATCGAGGAGTCGACGCGGGCCGCGCTGGAGGACCTGGACCACGTGCTCGGACTGCTGCGCGAGGAACAGTCGGGGACGGCGCCGACCCGGACCCTGGCCGACCTCCCCGAGCTGCTGGACCGCCTGCGGCACGCGGGGGCGGTGGTGGAACCGGAGCTGTCGGGCGAGCCGGCGCAGGTGCAGGGGACGCTCTCCCGGGCGGCGTACCGGATCCTCCAGGAGGGGCTGACGAACGCGCTGCGCCACGGGGCGGGCGGCCCGATCGAGGTCCGGGTGGCGGCCGGGCCGGACAGACTGGATCTCACGGTGGTCAACCGGACCGGGGCACGGACGGGCCAGGGCCCGGGGGCCTTCCCGACCTCCGGCCACGGCCTGCCCGGACTGGCCGAGCGCGTCCGGCTGCTGCACGGTGAGTTCCAGGCCGGTCCGGACGGGACGCAGCACTGGCGGCTGGCCGTCCGGCTGCCGGTACGGGTGTCGGCGTGAGTGGATCCGACGCGGGCGAAGGCATGGCCCTCCCCGCCGTCACCAGCCCCGCCGTCACCCTCCTGATCGCGGACGACGACGAGGTGACCCGCAGCGGCCTGCGCATGCTGCTCGCCGCACAGCCGGGGATCACGGTGGTCGGCGAGGCCGCCGACGGCGTCGAGGCGGTCGAACGGGCGCGGAGCCTGCGGCCGGACGTGGTCCTGATGGACGTCCGGATGCCGCGTCGCAACGGGATCGAGGCCACCCGCCAACTGCTGGCCGAAGCGGCCGACCCGCCGAAGGTCGTGGTCATCACCACCTTCGAGAACGACGGCTACGTCACCGCCGCCCTCAGCGCGGGCGCCAGCGGCTTCGTCCTCAAGCGCCTCCCGGTCCGCCAGATCGCCGAGGCGGTCCGGGTGGTGGCGGCGGGCGAAGCGGTCCTCTTCCCGGCCGCACTGGGCCGCATGGTTGCCGCCCGCCCGCTGGGCTCCGCCGAGGCCCTGCCGCAGGCCGCCCTGACGTGCCGGGAGGAGGAGGTGCTGCGCCTGATGGCCACCGGGCTCTCCAATCCGGAGATCGCGGAGTCCCTCACGGTGAGCCTGGAGACGGTCAAGACCCACGTCGGAAACGTGCTGGCCAAGCTCGGCGCGCAGAACCGGACCCATGCGGTGGTGATCGCGTACGAGTCCGGCCTGGTGGTCCCGAGCTTCGCCGGCTGACCGGCTTCCGCTCCTCTTCGCGGTCGCCCGCAGGCTCAGTACCGGCCGCGACGTAACTCCGGATCGATCACCTCCGCGGACCGGATGACGATGCCGGTGAGGTGAAGCAGCGCCAGGCAGATGACGAAAGAAGGGCCCCACCGCTTGCGGGTGGGGCCCTTCTACGTTTTCCGGACATGCAGTCCCCGGTAATCCGTCTCGGTTCCACGAGTTTCAACCGTCGCTGAATCTCCGAGATCGAGAGGATCCGCCGGGGGCCTGGCCAGAGCCAACGAGTGGGTCACTCGGTTCGGCGAACGTCTTCGCCGACGGTGCGGCTCGCTCCGGTTTTCTGGTGTATTGAAGATTCTCCTCCCTATTTCTCAAGGGTCAAGGGTTTTTACACCTTTTCTGACAAAAGTCCGGTTGTCGACGCCCCGCAGCCGGCTGTATCCGCGGGCTCCGAAAGCCGTTCCCGCCCGTCAGCGGCTGTCGCCCCGCAGGATGCGAGCGGCACGGGCGTCGAGTTCGGCCCGGAACCGGCCGGCTCGTTCGGCCTGTTCCAGGCGGTAATGGTGTGCGAGGCGGTTCATCCGGTCGGTGGCTTCCTGGTTGATGCGGTGGCGCTGGACCTCGTGTTCCATCGCGGCGCAGGCGTGCTGGATCTGGAGGTCCTCCGAGTGAAGGCGGCGACCCGTTTCGAAGCGGCCGGTGAGGAGGCGGTCGTATGTGGTGGAGCCGCTCATCAGCTTCGCCAGAACGGGCATGGCGTCCACCACGAGGAGCAGGGCATGCAGCAGGAGGGCCACGAAACCGGCGTACCAGTCCGACCAGGCAACGGCTCCCAGGGCATGGGCCCGGGTGAGGATGCCGTCGTCGTCGAGATCCGCCGAGCGTTGTTCGGTCTTGGTGTCGATGCGTCGCTGGAGAGCGGTCTGGTACGTGTCGTCGGCCGTGTCCACCCTCGCCGCCAGGGTGTGGTCCTTTTCGACGAGAGCCGACAGTTCGCCCTCATACTTCTTGATCTTGCTGGTCGTGCGGTAGGACGAGGAGTCCGCGCGGGCCCGCTCACAGGTCTCGCTCACGTCGGCGACGCCGTTCCACCAGATCCACTTGTTCCGGGCGCACTCGCGCCGCTCGGTGGCCATCTTGGTGTTCAGGGTCTTGTTGATCCGGTCGACCTGGGTCTGGAGTTCCTTGGTGCGGGCGGCGTTGCTCTTGATCTGTCCCCTCAGCATCGCCGGGGAGCCGGGCACCTTCAGCTGGTAGCCACCGCATTCGGGGCGAGCGGTCGTCTCCTTGCCGTCGGACGGGTTGCAGGAGACGAGCATGCCCCGGTATTCGGCCGCCTTCCGCTCGTTGCCCACCGCGATCTCCTGGCGGATCTCCTTGTCGAAGATCTGGAAGAGGAGAGGCTCGGCGATGAAGAGTCCGAGAAGCACGGAGAGCACGAGGCGGGGCAGCAGGACCCGCAGCGGGCTCTTGGCCGGTATGCCATGGGTGCTGGATACCAACCAGCCGTCCAGAGCAAGGACCACCCAGAACCAGACCAGGGCGACCAGGATCACGACCGCCAGGGGAAGCTCACCGCGGAACGTGGCGAGTGCCAGAGCCATCGAACCGCCGCCGAGCAGAGCGGTATTGACGACGATGGCGCCGTACCAGGTGTAGCGGGTGCGTTCCTCCGGCACCCAGTCCAGTACGTCCTCACGAATGCCGATCAGACGGCGCAGCGCTGCCGCCGGGCCCCGGGCCGGACGCGCCGGGCGGAGGGCCAAGGGTTCCTCGGTGAGCGGGGCCCTGTCGGCCGTCCGGACCGGGGCATCAGTCGACACGTCGCTCCTCCATTCCGGCGTCGCCGATGTCGGAGTCGCTGTCGGAGTCGCTGTCGGCACCCCCGGCCTCGCGGTCCAGCCGCTCCGACGTCACCTTCTGTACCTGTACGTCGTCGCCTCCGCCCTGTCCCAGGGCCGGGGCCTGGGCTCCGGGCTGGGGGATCTCCCCCACGCTGTTGATGAGCGCTCCCACATCGACGGGGACATCGTCTCCGTGACCCCGGCTGATTGCCCGTACCCTGAGGTCGTGCTGCGCCTGGAGCACCTGTTCCCGCCACTCGCGCTGCTCCTGGCGCTGGACCTGGGTGTCCTCCCGCTCCTCCTGCCGCCGGCGCTGCTCGGCCTCACGCTCCTGCTGCCGAAGGTGCGCGTTCTCCTGCCGCTGGACGGTCGCGTCCTCGCGCCTGTCCTTGCGGGTCAGTTCCCTGATCCGGTCGTCCCGTTCCAGGCGCAGGCGCGTGTCCTCCCGGGCGAGGGCGGAGCGTCGTTCCAGGTGCTCCCGCTCGTGTTCCCGCAATGCGTCCCCCCGTTCGTCGCGTCGTTCCTCGGCCGCGCGCAGCCTCGCGGCGAGTGTGTCGGCAGAAATGTCACCGTTCCGGTAGGCGTTGAAGTCGGCGGCGATGGGGTCGTCGCCGATGATCCGGAGGTCTTCGACCGTCTGATTCCTGACGAACCCGTTGCGCTTCGCCTCCAACATGAGCTCGTGGTCCTGCCCGTCGGCGCTGACTCCGCGCTCGTACTGATCGCGCAGCTTCTCGTACTGCTGACGGTGCTGTTCCTCCATAAGGGCTTGCTCCTGGCGGTGCTGCTCCTCGATGAGGGCCTGCTCCCGCCGGAGTTCTTCGAGCAGCCGCCGCTTCTCGTGCTCGGCCCTGGCCCGCTCCTTCTCCAGTTCCTCCTGGAGGCGGTCCTTCTCCCGGGCACGTCTGGTCTCCTCGACCTCGCGCACATGCGCGGCGAGCTCCTCGGGGGTGAGGACATCGACGGCGAACGGCAGCGCCTTGAGACCGGAGACACGCGGCGGCTCCATGTCCAGGAAGGCGGTCAGCCGGGCATCGATCCTCCGGCGCACCTCGGTCGACTCGACGACCGGAAGACCGCTGCCTTCCTCGGTGAGGCCCGGGATGCTCCGGAGGTAGCCGGACAGCAGCGCCTCCACATCGGTGACGCCGTCCCGTACGACCGCGGCCGCGTCCGTGACGGTGCAGTGGAAGGTCACCCGCAGAGTGAAGTCGCCCGCCTCGGCGGACGGGATGCGCATCTCCACGACGACGGGCACACCGGCCCGCCGGTCGACAACGGTGACGGAGCTCGCGGCGATGACGACGCTGTCGTCGACCCCCAGCCGGCCGTGGTCCTCGATGTAGTCCTCACCGGCACGGAAGACCCGGACCTGGTGCGCGGCGAGCCGGGGAAGATCGTCGTCGTCCCTGCTCGGACGCTTGTGGAGCCAGTTGCCGCGTTGCAGCGGTCGGCCGTAGGACCGCTGCTCCACGAGGGGATATCTCTCAGGCATGCCTGTCAGTCCTTCATGCTCAGAACGGCGGTAAGGAAGATGTCCGTCAGTTCGGCTGTGATGTCGCCGGCGCGGGCCGAGGACGGCCTCAGCACGGCTTCCAGGAGCGGGCGTTCGTCCGGCGGCAGGGCGGCGCCCACTTTCCTGCCGAGGTGCTCGGCGACGGCCGGCGGCTTCTCGCAGGTACTGTTCAGCGCGCGCAGAGTGTCGCGCAGGGCCCGTAGCGCCGAGCTGCGACGAGGGCGGTTACACAACGTACCCGCCCACAACTCACCTAATTTGCCCAGCAGTTGTGGCTGCCGTTCGGCCAGTACGGCGCAGGCGGGGTGTCCCGTGCGCAGGTCGCGTACCGCCAGGACGGCCACGACGGTGTCGAAGGTCATCTCCTTCAGGCGAGTGGCGACCACGGTCCTGCGCTGTTTGCGCAGCCGGTACACGAGGACGTCGAGGACCACGCCCGCGTCCTCCCGGCACTCCGTCAGCACGGCGACGAGGCCCGCCATGGAGACCATCGCCTCTTCGGAGCTGCTGCTCCCCTGGCTGATCAGATGCCACAGCCACTTGACCGCATCGGTGGGGAAGCGGACTCCCAGTTGTCCGCTGAAGGCCAGCATCGCCGTCGTCCGAAGTCCGGGGTCACGTGACTGGGCCCAGCCTCGGGCAAGGGTGAGTGCAGTGGCACCGAGGGTTTCGTCCAGGCACATCCACCACAGGACAAGAGTGGCCATGGACCGCCCCTCGTGGCCCGCGGCACCCCGCGCCCAGGGGTACAGATAACAGTCCGCGACCTCGTCGAAGGCGGGACGCGCGAGCAGAGCGAGCCCGGAGGCGATGGACATCTGGAGTTCGGGGTCCGGGTCCGCGAGTGTGAGTTCGGTCAGCCAGTCGCGCACTCCGTTCCAGTACAGGGTCGAGTGATTCGCCCATAACTCCTCCAGGACCCACTGCCGGTACGGCGGGGTGGCGAAGACCACGACGGCCCGGGCGAGCGAATCGTGTGTCTGCTCCTCGGTGGTGACCAGTTCGTTCCGCATCAGGGAGCGCCGGCGGTCGATAACCGGCCGGGGTACAGCGGCGGCTTCCGGCATGCCATCCGAGGAGGCTTCCGAAGTGGCGGGAGCCGCGGGCGGCGGCTGCGGAAAGGCGGGGACGAGACGCGGCTCCAGCAGTTCCTGGTACGACTCGAAGGCGCGGCGGCCGGCGCCGGTGGCGAAGGCGAGTGTGGTGACCTCGGCTATCTCCTGCAGCGAATGGTCGCCCGCGAACCAGTCGCGTACGGGCCGGGCCGCGCTGCTGCCGTACCCCTGCCAGGCGCTGTCAGGATCGGCGCCCTGGGCGATCCGCCCGGCCGCCACGGCGACCTCCGCAATCCGGCACCCGGCGGGCAGCAGGCCGACTGCCTCCTCGACGACCGACTGGGCACATCCTCCTTTTAGAAGTCGCAGCCGCAGCGCACCCGCCAAGTCAGGTGCCTGCCACGGCACATGCCGTACGGCTTCAGGCGGCGCCCCTTCGACTTCGTGGATCGTGGTGACCACCAGGTGCGCGCCCTTGCCGCGCACCTGGTCCCGCACTCGCCGCCAGTCGAAGTCCGCCTTCCCCGCCGAGCCTTCGTTCATCCGGTCGAGCAGCACATAGCCGACGCCCCTCTCAAAGGCGCGCTCGGCAAGCTGCTCCAGACTGAGATCCGGGGAGAGCACCACGTACTCCGCGCCTTCGGCGACCTCCTTGAGGAGGGCGACCGCCCCCGAGCGCTTGCCCGATCCCGGTGGTCCGACCAGGACCACCACGCTGTCCGACTGGAGCGCCGTCACCGCGCCGTCGAAGCAAGGGGGTTCGACATAGGACTCCAGGAGCAGGTCGGTCTCCCCGGCATCGAGCCACCCCGTGGCCCGGCGGCGACCGCCCGGGGAAGCCGCGCCGCCGATACCGAAGTGCGCCTGCGGGGCGTTCAGCGCTCCGTAGAAGAACTGGTTGACGTTGTTGTGGTGGACCGAGGCGGGCCGGTCGGCATCGGCATCCCCGGGAGGAGGCGGCTTCTCGTGGCCCCGGGGGCCGCTGGGGCCCTCCGCGGAGGTGTCAGGCCCGGGCGTCGCGTCGGCATCCCCCTCTTCGGTGGCGGCGGCCGCCGGCTCGGCAGTCTCCTGCTCCGCCTGGGCCGGCCCCTCCTGCTGTTCGCGCTGTTCCTCGTTCATCCCCGACCGCCATCTGAAGTCACTTTGAGACTCCGAAGACGGCGCCCTCGGCATTGACGGTTCCATAGAACCGTTGAACTACCGTGTCTGCCCGGCCAGTTGGGGCACCCTCGGATGGTTCGGCGGCCGCCTCAACTGCGCCGCTTCCGCGCGAACCGGCGGGATCCTCCGGGCCACTCGAACCGGCGCCCTCCAGATCAAACCCTCGTACGTCATAGCCGGGCACCCAGATCTAGGCCCGCCCCGAGTACTCCTTCTCCTTGATCCGCACCTCCCGGAACTCCTCCGCCCGGATGGTCGTGTACGCCTCACGGACCACGTCGTTGAAGACGGTGGCCGAGATCGCGACCGCCAGGCAGGCGCCCGATGCCGAGGCGAGGGCTGTACGCAGCGCTGCGCTGTCGCGGATCCGGCCGATCTCGACCGGGGCTTTGCCGACGAAACCGTTGGCTCCCGGCGAAGCCGTGCCGAAGTGCACCGCCGCCCGGAGTCTGAGCCACGCCTCCTGCACGCGCCCGTGATTGAAGGCCCGCAGACCGGTGTCCAGGGCGCGCATGAACGTGTCGACCAGCGCGGGCTCGGAGGCACCCTCGGGCAGGACCGCGAACACGGAGTCCCCGGCTTCCTGTGTCACCCACCGTTCACGGTCCAGTCCGGCCGCGTCGGCCGCCTCGCCGAGCAGCCGCAAAATGGCCTCCTGGAACTGGGTCTGCATCAGTACATCGACGCCGCCGTACCCCTTCGCGTCGACCGCCAGAAGCAGTCTGCGTCCGAACGTCGCCATGCCGCCCGGTCCACCCACGTTGTTCACTGTCATGACACCCCTCGTGTGCGCGCTTCAGGGAGGGAAAGGATGCCGTATGGCTCAACTCCCATGCCAATAAACGGAGTTACTACTCATCCGTAAAGAACACCCGAGGCGCTCTCGTGGACACACCGGCGCCTGCTCCCCCGAGGCGCAGGCGCCGGTACTGCCAGTCGTACACCGAAGGTCCGGCCCTCAACCCGTGGAAATACGGGATGCCGGAATCCATAGAAGTGACTGGTTCAGCCGGCGCGGTTGCCGGTTACTGGACGGACCGCACCCCGACTCTCAAGGAGGACACCGATGACACCGACCGGCGCCACCCCGGACAGCCGCCCTGCGCAGTGCATGCTCACCACGCTGCAGACGACCCATCAGCATGCGGACTCGAAAGCCGGGATCCTGGCGGCGGCGCAGGTGGCATTGGTGGGCACAGCAGACGTGTGGAGCCGTCAGGCCGTGCACGCCTGGGAGCAGGGCGGTGCGGCGGGGGCACTGGCCGGAGCACTGCTGACACTCTTCGTCTGCGGGCTGTTCGGCGGCGCGGGCTGTCTGGCGGCGGCGCTGCGGCCCCGGGTGCTGCGGCCCCCCGCCGCCAACCGGTACAGCTTCGTCCACCTCTCGTCGGGCCCGGACATCCTGCCCACCGATGGCGCGGGCGCGGATGGTGCGGGCTCGGATGAGGCCTCGGACCGACGGGAGTTGTCGCAGGTCATACGGTTCCTCGCCCGCGTCGCCGTGCTCAAGTACCGCTGCCTCACCGGAGCGGTGGTGTGCACAGCCGTGATGGGCACGAGCGCCGGGCTGAGCGTGGTCCTGCGGCCGGTGCTGGCTTGACTTCAGGGTGCTACGGCAGCTCGTGTGCCAGATCCGCGAGCTCTCTGAGCCTGGGCAGATCACGGATGGTGGTGGAACGGTAGCCGGTCTCCAGCAGCCCCTCCTCGCGCAGTTCGCGCAGCCCCTTGTGGATCGTCGTCTCGGCGGCGCCGGTCAGCGCGGCCATCTCCGGCTGCGTCATCCGGCAGCCGACGACCACGCCTCCGCTCACCGGACGCCCGTAGGAGGTGGCGAGCTCCACCAGCAGCCGGGCCAGCCGCACCTTGGCCGGATACCCGCGAAAGTCCAGCCGCCGCCGGTTCGCCCAGCGCAGCCGGTCCGAGACGATCCCGGTCAGGGCCATGGACACCTCGGGGCGCCGCATCAGCAGCTCGTGCAGTGCGCTGCGCTGAAGTACCCGCGCCGTCATCGGGCCGCAGGCGGTCACCGTAGCCGAGCGCGGTGCTCCGTCCATGGCTGCCATCTCGCCGACCGTGTCGCCGCCGACCCGCACCGCAAGGAGCGAGTTCTCACCGTTCTCCACGGTGGCCGTGACCTTGGCAAAGCCGGTCAGCAGGAGCAGGACGTGCCGGTCGCGCGCGCCCTCGCTCAGCAGCACGGAGCCGGCCTCGAACCGCACCCCGGCGCCCAGGCCGAGCAGTTCCCGTCGCGCCGGAGGCGAAAGCATGCCCAGCAGACTGCGCGCGGGCCACTCTTCTTCCCCGGTCTGCGTGACCACTCTTCCCCCAGCCTGTCCGCGATCCGGCACGCGCATCGCAGCTGCTCCCTCCACCCCCACCGCGTCGGTGCGGGTGGACGGCGCACAACCGCGCACTCACATCACACAATCCTGCCGGTACACACGGAACGGGGTCCATTGAATGTGCGAACCGCCTCAAGACTCATCGGCTGTCGCCTCGGGCGTTCCTCCCGTTCCCCTGCGCCGCGGAAGCCCGGCCAGTCCGCCCGGCCCGTGCGGGCGAAGCCCACCCATGTGCTGATCATCCGGTCGCTGAACTGCGCCTGCCCGTCCTTCACGTCCTGGAACAGGGCCAGGTCGAACAGGCAGGCCTGCCCGGACATGTGCTGGGCAGGCTGGTCGAAGCTCGGTGTCGGGTAGCCGTTGAACCACGGTGTGTCGCGCTCGCTGAACTCGTATATCCGCGTCGGCGTCCACCTCGACAGCAGCCGTGCGGTGTCCAGTGTCGGGGCCGACCATGCCGAGTCCGTGCCGGCCTTCGCCAGGGTTTCGCCCGCCGAGGGGAACTCGCTGAGCGGGTAGCGCGTGCGCCCGTACGGCGGCGTAAACGGTCTGATCTACCGTCGGGCTCCGAGCAAACCCCGTGCCCGTACCCGAGTCGGCGCCGAGCTGCCGTCGTTCTCGTCCAGGGCCAGTCGGGCGACTTCCGCAAAGGTGTTCACGTTGCCATGGAGATCGCGAGCTTGGTCGCACATCAAATGGTAGAGATCCACTGGGGCGTGCCCGTAGGAGCGCGTCACGTAGAACGCACGCACGCTGAGCGACAGAGAGTCAGCGTTCGTGATGATTCTCTGAGCCGCCGAAGAGACGTCCCCGGGGCCCGCAAGGAGAATCTTTGGTTGTTGCTCATATATTTGTCCGGCGAGTGTCTCCGCTCGAACCGTAAAGCCCTCGTCCACATAGCGGGCTCGGAAATACTCAGAATGCAGCAAGCCGAGGTGATCCCTTAAAGAAAGGGTTAGCCCGAGGAATTCCTCGTAAGCCCGCTCACGTGGTTCTACGCGCTGCCTTCGGTGCTCGGCACGAGCCGCAAGCCTCACCTGTTGACGGGCCGACCACCCTGAAGCATATGCAGCCCCAACAGCTGCCACGGCTGTCACCATCGCGCCGAGTACAGCAGATAATCCAGCGTCCATGACCAGACACCCTGGCCGATTTCCCGGTCGTCCGCCAGCGGAACCGGAAAACTGACAACCCACCCGACCAGGTCCCTGCAGGGTGGGCGGCCCCTACGGGTCGCACGGCCATCCCGACTTGTCGGATGCCTGCCGGGTCCTGACAGCAGGCGGCCGCAGCGAGGAGGAACGCGTCGTAGACCATGCCATGCGCACCCCACGGACCAGAACACCCCCGACTGCCCCCGCAACCCGGGACGAACATTTAGAAATCATGTTGGGGACAGCCCCTCAGAAATTTGCATCTCGGGTATTCCGCAATTGCTCTCACCGAGCATTACGCCGAAGGCCCAGGCCCTTTGATGTTTTCCGCATTACTACGGCCTTGGCGTACGAAACCGGCTCCGGGCCGCAACCGTGCGCCTTCGGCGGACACTTCGCGCGGACGGTTCGCCCACAACCTGCCGGCGACCCGCCCGACGCGCGCCGATGACTCCATTGGTCCGCCATTGCTCGCGGAACCACAGCAGTACTCGCAGGCTGAGGCGGGAGTACTACTGGAAGGGCGGCCCTTGATGAGGCTTGTCGTCGATCTCAACCGGTGTCAGGGGTACGCACAGTGCGCCTTCCTCGCACCCGATGTCTTCGCCATGCATGGCGAGGAGGAGGCGCTGTTGTACAACCCGCACGCCGACGAGACGCAGCGCGAGCAGGTGCTTCGTGCCGCCACCGCGTGTCCGGTGCAGGCGATCCTGGTGGACGACCTGGGTGACGTGTGCGAAGCGCCGGGCGCTGTGCGAGAGGGGCTGTCCGGTGTCCAGTGACGGGGCTCTGGCGTGGCTGAGGCGCGAGGGGCGGATCGTGATCGTCGGCGCCTCGCTGGCCGGTCTCCGGGCTGCGGAGACCCTGCGGAAGGAGGGTTTCACCGGTTCGCTCACGCTGATCGGTGACGAGCCCCATGAACCGTACGACCGGCCACCGCTCTCCAAGCAGGTCCTGCTGGGCCACGCGACCGCCGATCACACCGCGCTGCCCCGGCGCCTGGCGCTCGACGCGCACTGGCGGCTCGGCGTCGCAGCCACCGGGCTGGACATGGCGGCCAAGCGGGTGCGGCTGGCCGACGGGAACGAAGTGGAGTACGACCGGCTGCTGATCGCCACCGGCGTTCACGCCCGGCCCTGGCCGCACGATTCCGAGGCCGAGCTGGACGGGGTCTTCGTACTGCGTACGCGTGACGACGCGGCCCGGCTGCAGCGGCGGCTGGCGGCATCGCCCCGCCGGGTGCTCGTCATCGGCGCCGGTTTCACCGGTTCGGAGATCGCTTCGGCCTGCCGCGAGCGCGGGCTGCCGGTGACCGTCGCCGAGCGCGCCGACGCGCCCCTCGTGGGCGCGCTCGGCGGCGTGATCGGCCGAGTGGCCGCGGAGCTGCAACGCGAACAAGGCGTGGACCTGCGCTGCGGGATCATGGTCACGGGCCTGGAGGGCGACCCGGCAGGACGCCTGCGGCGCGCCCATCTGTCCGACGGCACCACCATCGATACGGACGTCGCGGTGATCTCGCTCGGCGCGAAGCGGAACACCGAGTGGCTGGCCGGTTCCGGGCTCGGCGCAGGCCCGCGCGGAATCGCCTGCGACGCCGGATGCCGGGCCTTCGACGTCCGCGGCATCGTCACCGACGACGTCTTCGTCGCCGGTGACGTCGCACGGTCCCCTCACGCGCTCTTCGGGTACCAGTTCCTGTCCCTCGAACACTGGGGCAACGCCGTCGCACAGGCCGAGACCGCGGCCCACAACATGATCAGCAGCAGCTCGGAGCGCCGCCCTCACCTGTGGGTGCCGGCCTTCTGGTCCGCCCAGTTCGGGGTCAACATCAAGTCGGTCGGTGTCCCGTCCCTGGGCGAGGAGGTCATCGTCGCCCAGGGGTCGCTCTCCGACCGCCGCTTCACCTGTGTGTACGGATACCAGGGCCGTGTCATCGCCGCTGTCACCTTCGACCAGACGAAGTGGCTGGAGTTCTACCAGCGGCAGATCGAATCGGCTGCGCCGTTCCCGCCCGACTACCCCTCGGTGGACCGCCGTCCCGAAGGTCTGCGGCCGGTCCCGGCCGAATTCCCGGACCCCTCCCTGCCCACCCACGGGCCGTCCGTCACCGTGAGCGGCTACTCACCGACCGACCAGCGGATCACCTTCGTCCCTGCCCGAGGCTGACCGCAGCCCGAGCCTGACCACAGCCCGGAAAGTCCACTGCCCCACGCCCACAAGAACGCCCACAAGAGCGCCACCAAGGACCGCCACCATGACGCAAGACACGCTCCTGCGGCAGATCACCGACTACTCCAGCCGCGCCGACCCCTACCCGCTGTACGCCGAGCTCCGCAAGACGCCGGTGCTTCAGGAGGGGGACGAACTGTTCGTCGTCAGCACGTACTGGGAGATCAAGAGTCTGCTGCACGATCCACGGATCAGCTCGGATGCCCGCAACCTCTCCCCCAGTGCCGCCGGCACACTCCTCCAGGAGGAGGCGTCGTCCCTGCCGCCCGCCTTCCTGAGGCTCGACCCTCCCGAGCACGACCGGCTGCGCCGTATGACGATGCGCCCGTTCGGGCCGCCGGAAACCCCCCGGCGCGTCCACAACATGCACGGCGAACTGGCCCGGATCGTTTCCGACCTCATCGACGGTTTCGGGGACCGGAACCAGATCGACCTCGTCGACGACTTCTCGTACCCCTTCCCCGTCACCGTGATCTGCCGGCTGCTCGGGATTCCGCACGAGGACGAGGCGCTCTTCCACTCCTGGGCCGACACCATCGCCGCCGGCCTCGACCCGGACCCGGACCAGGACCCCGGCGAGCGGCGCCGCGTCACCCTGCAGGCCCGCACCGAACTGGGGAAGTATCTGTCCGGGCTCATCGACGAACGCAGCGGCGCACCCGGCGACGACATGCTCTCCGCCCTGGTCACCCAGCACGGCGCGGACGGGCAGATGACCCGGATGGAAGTGCTCAGCACGGCCGCCCTGCTCCTGATCGCCGGTCACGAGACCACGGTCAACCTCATCACCAACGGGATGCTCACCCTGCTGCGCAACCCCGACGTCCTGGAGCGGCTGCGGAACGACCCCGGGCTGGCCCTCCCGATCGTGGAAGAACTCCTGCGCTTCGAGCCGCCCGTGCAGTTGCTTCCGCAGCGCACCACCCTCGCGGACATCGACATCTGCGGCGTCACCATCCCCAAGGGCGCCTCCGTCTGGCTCGTCCTGGCCTCCGGCAACCGGGATCCGCAACGGTTCCCCGACCCCGACCGCTTCGACCCCGACCGGAAGGACAACCAGCACCTCGGCTTCGGCAGCGGCATCCACAACTGCTTCGGCGCACCCCTCGCCCGCCTGGAGGCGCAGCTCGCCCTGACCGAGCTCGCCCGCAGGCTCAACAGCCCCCGCCTGGTGGAGGACCCGCCCCCGTACCGCCAGAACGCCGTGCTGCGCGGCCCCCGCCACCTGAACATCGCGTTCGACGGATTCCACGCATAGGGGGTGTCCGGGGCCATGGCTCCCGGCACAGGGGGTGTCCGGCCCATGGCTCCTGCCGGGAAACGCCGACCATGATGGGCGGATGCCGACGCATGAACCGGACCGGCGCGACACCGGGCCCTCGCTGCAGCAGATCCTCGGGCTGATCGCCCCCGGAATGCTCGATGTCGTCGTGGCGCCGCGCGGTACCGGCGTGCCGGTCGCCGATGTGGTGCTGCACGATCCCGGTGAGGAGCGGGACGACGATGCCTGGGCGGCGTCCGGGCTGATCCTGCTCGCCGTCGGTGTGGAGGTCGCCTCGCCCGAGGCGGTCGACGTGCTGCGCGACGCCGACCGGGCCGGGGCCGCGGCCGTGGTGATGCGGCGGGGCGGTCGCGGGCCGCGGGCGGCACTGGTGGAGGCGGCCGGCCGGGGGCGTACGGCGTTGCTGGCCCGGCGGACCGGGCCGGGGCGGGGGTGGACGGAGGTGCTCGGACAGTTGCGGACCGCTCTGGTGCAGACTGCCCCGGCTTGTTCCGCCACCGAATCGGCCGGCCCGGACGGAGTGGGCGGAGTGGGCGGAGTGGGCGGACTGCGGCTCGGTGATCTGTCGGGGCTTGCCAATACCGTGGCGGACCTGGTCGGCGGTGCCATCACGATCGAGGATCCGCAGTCGCGAGTGCTGGCGTACTCGCGGATGGACCACGAACCCGATCCGATGCGCCGGCTGACGATCCTCGGGCAGGAGGTCCCTCGCTGGCGGGTCGACGAACTGCGCGAGAGCGGCTTCTTCCAGGCGCTGTGGAGCACCGACGACGTGGTGCGCCGGCCCGCCGACGACCGGTCCGCCGAGCGGCTGGCCATCGCGGTGCGCCACGGGTCCGAGGTGCTCGGTTCCCTCTGGGCCGCCGCCGACGGGCGGCCGCTCGCCGAGGGTGCGGCGGCGGCTCTGCGCACGGCGGCCCGGGCCGCCGTACCGCATCTGTCCCACCATCGGACGTGGGGCCGGGCGGCGGCCAGGGCGCGGGAGGGGGCGGTGCACGCGCTCCTGAACGGGGCCGCGCACGCGGCGCAGGCCGCGCACGATGCCGGGATCGCGGCGGACCGGCCGTACGCGGTGATGGTGGCGGAGGCGTACGACAGCCGGGCGGTCGGCGCCGCGTCCGGGGGCGGAGCCGGGGCCGGCGCCGAGCAGCGGGTTCTGGATGTGCTCGCGTTGCAGGCCGCCGCGTACCGGCCGGGGTGTGTGACCGCGCGGTCCGGGCGGCGGCTGTACGTCCTGGTCCCGGCGGGGGACGGTGAGGCCGATCCGGCGCGCACCCTGCTGGCGACGGCCCGCTCGGTGCCACGCAGTGTGGTGTTCGCGGGCGTCGGGCCGGTGGCTGCGGACCTGTCGGGGCTGCCCGCGTCGCGGGAAGCCGCGGAGCTGGTGGTGCGGGTGCTGCGGGAGCGGGCTGCGGGGCTGCCGGTCGCGGAGGTGGTGTCGGCAGTGGCGGCATTCGGCGAGGTGGTCGCCGATACATCGGTGCTCCGGGTGCTCGACCGGATCGAGCCGTTGTGGAAGTCGCTGTCGGGGCCGGTGCACGCGATGGTGGAGCACGACCGCGCGCACGGTTCGGAGTACGGCGAGTCGGTCGCCGCCTACCTCGGCGCGTTCGGCGATACGGGCACGGCCGCGCGGCACCTGAGCGTGCACCCCAACACCTTGCGGTACCGGCTGCGCCGGGCCCGGGAGCTGTTCGGCGTCGATCTGGCCGACCCGGCCGTGCGGCTCCTGGCGGACATCGGGCTGCGGATCCCGGCTCGCGGAGCGCACGGGTCGAGCCGCCGTTGATCGTTGAGCTGTCCGGTGCGACAAAGAAATCGGGCAGGCATCGTCGTGTCGGTCGAAGACGCGCCTTCCCCTCCGCGTCGAAGCTGTCCGTACAGCCGTGCAGCCGTACAGCCGACGTGACAGATGGAGGGTTGTTGTTGTGGTTCACATGACTTCCGGCTCGGCAGCCCAGCCGGCAGCCGAGCAGCGTGGTACGCGGCGTGCGGCGGCGCTGGCGCGTGCCGTCGAGGACGGGCTGATCGGTCCGCACACGCCCGTGGCCGGCCTCCTCGACGTGGACGGTGTGCTCGCCGCCGTCGACGCGCTGAACGAGGCGTTCGAAGGGCCCGCCCCGGTACGGCACACGTTCGCGGCCAAGGCGTGCGGCCTGGTGCCCGTGCTGCGGCTGCTCGCCGAGGCCGGGATGGGCTGCGAGGTGGCGTCGCCCGGTGAACTGGAACAGGCGCTGGCGGCCGGCTTCACGTACGACCGGCTGGTCTTCGACAGCCCCGCGAAGACGGTCGAGGAGCTGGAGTTCGCCCTCACCCATGGCATCGCGATCAACCTGGACAACTTCCAGGAGATGGCCCGCGTCGACCGGCTGCTGGCCGGACAACCAGCCGCCGGGCCGATCGGGCTGCGGGTGAACCCCCAGGTGGGGGCGGGCGCCATCGATGCGATGAGCACCGCGACGGCGACCTCGAAGTTCGGCGTCGCGCTGCGCGATCCGGGGGCCGTCGACGCGGTGATCGACGCCTTCGCGCGCCGGCCGTGGCTCAACCGCCTGCACGCGCACGTCGGTTCCCAGGGCTGCCCGCTGCCGCTCATCGCCCGGGGTATCCGCGTCGCATACGAACTTGCCGAGCGCATCAACGCCCAGCTGGGCCGGGCCCAGATCACCGGGCTCGACATCGGCGGCGGCCTGCCCGTCAACTTCGACAGCGAGGACGACCGGCCGACGTACGCCGACTACGTCGCCGAACTCCGTGGCGCCGTACCCGGTCTCTTCGACGGGCGCTACACCCTGATCACGGAGTTCGGCCGCTCCCTGCTGGCCAAGAGCGGGACGGTCGCAACGGTCGTCGAATACACCAAGTCGGCCGGGGGGCGGCAGATCGCCGTCACGCACGCGGGGGCCCAGGTGGCCACCCGTACGGTGTTCATGCCCGACGCCTGGCCCCTGCGCGTCGGGGTGTTCGACGCCGCGGGCCGCCCCAAGCGGGGCCCGACCGAGAGCGTCGACATCGCGGGCCCGTGCTGTTTCGCGGGGGACCTGACCGCGGCCGGGCGCGAGCTCCCGGTCATCGAGCCCGGCGACGTGGTGGCGCTCCACGACACCGGGGCGTACTACTTCTCGTCGCACTTCTCGTACAACTCGCTGCCTCGGCCCGCCGTGTACGGCTACCGGACGGGTGCCGACGGGCGGGTGCACTTCGCGCTCGTACGCGAGGCGCAGAGCGTACGCGAGGTCGTCGAGGAGAGCGGCCTCGCGCAGGCGGGCGCGCTGGTGGCCCTGCGCGCGATCTGATCCTCGCCCGTACAGGTGGAACCGCGCCCTCGGCTGTCAGGGCCTTCGGCCGAAGAACTCGACCTCGGCGACGGCCAGTCGACGGCCGGGACCCGCTCCATAGGCGGAGTCCGTCGTCAGGCGGGCCCGTACGATCTCCGAACCACGCAGATCGAAGGTCTGCTGGCCGGGCTGGTCCTTCACCCTGAGCTTCTTGCTGACCTCGCTTCCGTCGGCGGAGGTGAGCAGGACGGTGATCCTCGCCGGGCGGGCCTGGGTGAGGAACTCGTCCATCTTGGCCGACGTACCGGAGAAGACGACCAGTTTCAGCACCCGTACCGGCTGCTCGAAGTCGCACTCCAGGTACTGGCCCACACCCGTGTCGGGACCTGCGGCCGACGGCGCCCAGTAACGGTTGTTGAAACCGTCGAACGCCGCACCCGCCGGATGACCCGGAGCCCTGCTGGAGGCCCGGAACCGGGTGGGCGGCACCGCCTCCGGGGTCCCGGTCTCGTCCTTGGCGAAGCCGAACCAGCCCGGCACATGCGGAAGAGCGAACCAGACGCCGCACGCCACCACGATCAGCACGATCGGAAGCGCAAGGCCGGGGCGGCGCCACAGCCGACGCCTCGGCCGGGTACCGGCAGTGGGCGCCTGACGCGGACGCCGACGGAGAATCCGGCGCCACCACGGAGGCCGGACCTCGGGCGGCGGACCCGGGTCCAGGAGGAGTGCGCAGCGGATGCACAGGGTGCGGTCCGGGGCGTTCTCCGTACGGCAGTTGGGGCAGCGGATGGGTGGGGCGGGAGGCGGACCCGGGGGTGTGTTCGTGGGGCCCGGCGGTACGTCGGGCAGCGCCTCGGGCCCCGGCACCGACTCGTCCGGCTCGTCACCGGGGCGACGCGGGGCCGCGGCCGCAACGACGGGGGGTTGGGGTTGAGGGGACGGCTGAGGCCGGGGCGGCGGCTGCGGCTGCGGCTGCGGTGCGGTAACGGGGAAAACAGGGGAACCGCCCCCGGCACCACCAGCCCCCCGCGCCTCCTCCCCCTCCCACTCCAGGAACGCCTGGCACGACGTACAGAACTGCGTCCCCGGCGCATTGCTCTGCCCGCACGCCTCACAGATCACGAGACCTCCAGGTCGAAGCCCACATGCGCCGGAATCTCCGTACGGATCAGCTCCTCCAGCCGCACCCGGTCGACCTGGTACGGCTGCGCGGCCCGGACCCGGACGCTCACCCACGGCCGCGGGCCGCCCGGGAACTGTGTGTGCGGCGTCGAGGACCACGCCGTGCCGCCGCTCTCGACGATGTCCGGCTCGATCCCCGTCTCCAGGAACACCGCCTCCGCCAGCCCTCGCCGGGTGCCGCGTCTGCTGTGCCGCTCGACCGCGCCGCGTACCGCCGCGCGCCGCTGCTCGACCGGGTGGTCCGCGCGGGTGTCGACGGCCACCCACTGGGCCAGCCAGGTCAGGAAGTCCTCCGGCGCGCTGCGGGGGTCGAGGTGGGCGGGCAGATTGTCGATGGAGAGCAGGACCGGGGCGAGTACGTCGTCGAGCGCGGCCAGGAACCGTCGCAGGAAGTCCTGCTCCAGATAGACCGCCGGGAGCTGCTCGATCAGCGGGTGCGGTGTCGGCAGGCCGGTCACGGCTGTACGCATGGCGGTCAGGCCTCCCGTACCCGGAGCTGGTGCTCGTAACTGAAGACCAGCGCGTGCCGGTCCAGTGCGATCTTGGTGGTGGGTTCGCCGCGCTGCCCGGTCACGGGGTCCGCGGGGAAGAGGCGTACGTCCTCCACCAGGTCCACCCCCGGCACCTGTTGCAGTACGGCGAACGCCTCGCCCGACTGGACAGGCCGGCCGAACGGCCAGCCGTCGCCGCCCGGTCCGCCGCTCAGCGGGTTGAAGTAGCTGTAGAGGGCTGCCAGCGCCTCCTCGCGTACCCGTTCCACCACGACACCCCTGCGGGCCTGGACCGAGGCGACCACGGTGACCCCCTGGTAGTAGGGCGGTTCGACCACCAACCGGGCACCGATGGGCCGCCGTTCGTCCAGATGGCCCGCGATCAGCGCGAGGGTGTGCTGCGGCGGGATGAGCTCGTTGAACTGGATCCGGCCCTGCTCGTCGCTGCGCCCGGCCGGTACGACGAGCAGCCGCACCCCGCCCGCCTCGACGTCCGAGTCCCCGCCCGCCGGGATGCACTGAACCCGGGATGCGTCGGGTGCGACCTCTCGGGCCAGCAGTTCGTAGTCGTGCGGTACGACAGCCCGGTGCAGGGTCCGCAGGGTCATCGGCCCGCGCACCCGTGCGCTGTCCACCGTCTCGCCGTCGACTCCGCCGAGCGCGGGGCGCCGGTTCTCCACCCGGGCCACGTACGGGATGGCGCTGCGCAGCACCCGGAGCGTGGAGCGGGCGACATTGCCGCGCAGACCACCGCCGGTGCGGTACGAACGCACGCGTACGGTGGCGCCCTTCGGCGGTACCGAACCGTAGTAGCGGATGGAGCCGTCCCGTTCCCGTACCGCCGGACCGAATTCGACCCGCCCCGAGTTGGGGTCGAGTGTGATGTGCCGGTCGTCGGGTCCGGAGTGCGCGAAGTCGTCGACACGGGTCCACTCCGTCCCCTGCGGGCCCCCCGCCGGATCCGCGACCTCGACGACGAAGTCGCCGGGGACGACCGGCGGGCGGCTCACCGTGAACGTCTGTCCCGGTACGCCTTCGGCCGGGCCGAGCACCTCGTCGGTCACGGTCTCGGCGTGGACCGCCCCGACGGTCGCGCCGATCGTGAACGCCGTGATCCGGCGCACCACCGGAGGCGCCATATAGGTGGGCTGTCCGGGGGTGGCCTCCACCAGGCGGCAGCGCAGCCAGCCGCCGGTCCGGCGCACGACGACGGCCGGAGTGTGTCCCTCGGGAAGGTGCAGGATCAGCTCCCCGGACCGGTTGAAGCCGCCGGTGTCGTCCTTCTCGACCTCGCAGACCGTCCAGGCGCTGCCGTCCCAGGCCTCCCAGAGCAGCGGTGGCCGCAGCGGGTCCACACCGACGCCCTCGACCGCGCAGTCCAGCCGCAGCACGACGACTCCCGACGGAACGGCGGCCGACAGGCCCACATAGAGGGCGTCGCCGGGCGTGGGCGTGGTGTCGAAGCAGGGGACGGCCCGGCCGAGCGTGAGTTCCTCGGTACGGTCGGCTGCGTCGCCGGACGTCGGCCAGGTGGCGATATGGGCGAACTCACAGGGCACGATGGTCAGTTCGCGGCCCGTCGTGAACACGACCGCTTCCTCGGTCTCCGTACGGACGGTGGCCACCTCCGTACCGGCCCTCACCCGTACCGGTTCGGGCTGCGGCGCGGAGAGCCGGAACGTCACATCGGTGTGGGCGGCCGTGGGCGGGTGGAGCCGGACGCCGATCAGGTCGAGGAAGGTCAGATAGCTCTTCTCCGGAACCCGGTTCACCCGGTAGACGAGCTGGTCGACCATGGTCGCGAAGGCCTCGATGAGGGTCACGCCGGGGTCCGACACATTGTGGTCGGTCCACTCGGGGCAGCGCTGCTGGACGAGCCGTTTCGCCTCGTCGACCAGGCCTTGGAAACGGCGGTCGTCCAGATACGGACTGGGCAGCGTCACGCGCCGTCCACCTCCTCGTGCTGCGGGATCACATAGAACGGAAAGACCAGATTCCGGGGGTCGTTGGCGCCCCGTACGGTGTAGCCGATGTCGATGTACAGGACCCCGTTGTCGACCTCGTCGAACCGGACGACGACCTCGGTGACCTCGATCCGGGGCTCCCACCGGTCCAGCGCCAGACGCACCTCGTACGCCAGCTGCCCGGCCGTGCCCGCGTCCGCCGGGGCGAACACGTAGTCGTTGACCGCGCAGCCGAACTCCGGCCGCATGGGCCGCTCGCCCGGCGACGTCGCCAGGATCAGCCGGATCGACTCCTCCAGCTCGTGCTCGCCGCGCACCAGGGCGATGGAACCCGTGGCGTCCGTACGCGGCGGGAAGGCCCAGCCCGCGCCGATGAACTGCTGACCCATGGACGCTCAGCCTCCGATCAGCACCGTCGGGCAACCGGACACGACGGGTGAGCCGCAGCCGGCCAGGTCCCCGACGCGCGCGGCGGGCTGCCCGCCGATCAGCACCGTGGCACTGCCGGGCGGCGCGATCGCGGACGGCGGGTGCACCGCGGGCGGCGGCATCGCGCACAGGTGCGGGGTGCCGACCGTGGCGGCGGGGAGGCCGCCGATGAGCACAGACGGGACACCGGGCGGCCCGACCGTGCCCGGGTGTCCGGTGGGGTCGCCGACCCGTGCGGCTGCGGCCGCGGCTGCTGACATGGAAGTCCGGTCCTCTCGCTCGGCTCGCTCAGCGCGTCCGCGCCGTCAATTGATCTCAATTGATCTTCACCAGGGGTGCGTTGATGGCCAGGGAGCTGCCGCCCTTGATGTCGGTCCGCTGTGTTCCGTTGACCGCGACCCGGGCGCCCTGGACGTCCACCGTCCCGCCGGTGGAGAGCTTGACCTCGCCGTTTCCGCCGTCGACCCGCACTCCGCTGCGGGACGTCAACGTGACGCTGTCGCCGCTCAGTTCGAGCGTTCCCTGCCCGCCGTCCAGCGCGACCCCGCGGGCCGCCTTGATGGACACCTGCTGCTTGGCCTCGATGTTCACGCTGCCGTCGCTGTTGATCACGATCACGGTGCCCCTGCGGTCGAGATCGATCTTCAGTTTTCCGTCGCCGGTGAGCAGGCGTACGCCCTGCGGTCCGTTGGCGCCGTCCAGGAGTTCCAGCTGGTTTCCGCTCTTGGAGGCGATCGAACGCCGGTTGACCGCCCCGGTGGTCGGGTCGACCAGCTCACCTCCTGGGGCGGGTGGTTCCGCGGACGACCCGGTGGCCGGTGCGACGGCGGACGGGACGGCTCCGGCACCCGGCCCGGAGGCACCCGGCCCGGACGCGCCACCGGCACCCCCGCCCGGCCCTCCGGTGCCGCCACTGCCGCCGCTGCTGCCCTGTGACGGCCGGTCCTTCCCGTTGTACAGACCGGCCAGGACATACGGACGGTCCAGATGCCCGTGCTCGAACCCCACCAGGACCTCGTCCCCGACCTCGGGGATGAACGCCTCGCCGCCACTTGTCCCGCCCGACTGCGCCGTACGCGCCCAGTCGCTCGCGTACTCGTCCGACAGCCATGGAAAGCGCACCTTGACCCGGCCCGAGCCCTCCGGATCGTGGGTGTCCGTGACCGTCCCGCTGACCAGCCCCACGCAGCGCGACCCGCCACCGGACCCTGCTCCGGTCCCGCCGGACCCCGGCCCTCCGCCGGTCAGCCCGAACAGCGAACGCTCCTGCTGCCCGGAGACCGTGAGCCATGTCTCGTACCCGCGCACCGGGTCGAAGACGTGTCGCGACGACGTGACCGTGTACCGCCCCTCGAAAGGCGCACCCACCGCGTTGAGCGCCACCGCACTGCCCGCCCGCACCTCCGGGTTCCCCCGGATCACCGCCTCCAGCTCCGCGAACGATCCGGCGATCCGCTCCGCCAGGGCCTTCGCCGCCTGGTCCACCTGCGCCTGTGCCCCGTACGCCGTGTCCGTGACCACGAAACGCGCCTCGCCGAACGGCGCGGACACCTCGGCCGCGCTCACCCCCAGCTCCAGCGTCGCCGACTTCCCCGCGGGCGCCCGCCCGACGAGTGGCTGCTTGGTCTTGATGTCCCAGCCACGCACCTCGACCTCGGAGACCTGCTCCGCGGAGGACACCCCGGCCCGGCAGCGCAGCAGATTGCTGCCCATCTCCAGGACCAGCGGATTGCGGTCGGCACGCGCCGAACCGTCGGGTGCGCCGCTCGCCTCCGCGGGTCTGGTGATGTGCAGCTGCCCGTCGAGTACGTACGCCTGCGCGCCCGCCTCCTCCGCGAGATCACGCACGAACTCCCAGTCCGTGACGTTGGGCTGGGCGATGTGTTCGAGTACGGGGCCGGCCACGTCCACCGTCCCCGGCTTCAGCCCGGCGCGCTGGGCCACCTGGGCGCAGATGTCGGCGAGCGTCATGTTCTGGTAGCTGGCCACCCGGCGTCCCCGGAACAGCCGGTGCGATTCGTCGAGCCCGCGTACGACGGTGAAGGTGCCGGTCTCGTCGAGCTCGACCTCCAGGGCGGTGACCACCCCTTTCAGCAGCGGCTTCGGTGCTGTGTCGCCGCCCGCGCGGGCCAGCAGCCGGGCCTCGCTGCCGATCTTCAGCCCGGTCTGCTCCAGCAGTACCCGGTCCGGATCGCGGAAGCGCAGCAGAAACAGGTCGGGGAGCGTCCGGCTGTCGTCGACGTACCCCTCGACCAGCGTGTTCACGAACTTGGGCGGCAGCGGCCGGCCGCCGAACTCCACCACCAGCGCCGTCGCGACGCCCGGCTGCGCCATCAGGGCCGCCCCCCGTCCCGGGTCTCTTCGAGCCGGTTCAGCTCGTCCAGTGCGGGGAGCAGCAGCTGCTGTCCAGGGGCCAGTCGCATCGGGTCGTCGATCCCGTTCGCCTCCGCGATCACCCGCCAGGCCGCCGGATCGCCGTATTCGCGCTGGGCGAGCGACGGCAGCGAGTCCCCGGCGTCCAGCCGGTGGACCCGACGGGCCGCGAGAGCGCCCGAGGTCGGGTTCTGCCCCGGGGTGTCGCCGCTGATCTCCTCCATCGTGACCTGGCAGACGGCCCGGATCGGCACGCCCGATGTGGTGAACAGGGTGTACTTCGCCTGCACTTGACTGACGTAGCCGGGGAACCCGGTCAGCCCGCCCCAGTGGAAGACCACCCACGGCGGCGACGAACGCTGCTGCTGACGGGTCTCGCTCGTCGGCACACAGCACGCGAAGAGCTGCTCCACCGAGGTCACCACCCGGGTGTCCTGGGTGTCGCTGGCGTCGAAGAACATCTCCACCGTGAGCTTGCTGGGCTGCGAACCCTGGTACTCCGGCGGCCCCGAACTCTTGGCACCCTTGGCCGGACTCCGCTTCCAGGAAGCGGCCTTGGTGAGGCTCAGCTCCTTGGGGTTGAACTGGAAGTCGATCCGTCCGCACGGACCACCGGGCGTGAGGCCACCGCCGGTCGGCGGCGTCCGCAGTTCCAGATAGGCGTGCTCCAGCTTGGGCCGGGCCGAACCTCCTCTGCCCGCCTTCGCCGCCGCCGACGCCCCGGACGTACCGGCGGCGCTGAAAGCGATGGGACCTGCGCCACTCACGACGGTCAGCCCTCCATCACATAGCCGTGATGGGCGATCTCGATCGTCTCCATCGCGACCTTGGGCGATTCCGGGGTGAAGGAGGGGCCGGTCCAGCGGACGGGCACGACCTCCAGCAGCCCCCACTGGGCCACCTTCTGCCCGTCCCCGGTACGCGCCTCGATGTGCGCCGTCTTGCGGCTGAACCCGGTCGTCATGGTGGCGAACCAGCGGGCCACCTTCTCGGTCTCCTTGGTCAGCGGCCTGGACAGCTTCACGTTGGAGTACTTCAGGCGGGTCGGCAGCTGCCACAGATGCCCGTTGTTGCCGCCCTCCTCGCGTGTTTCGAGCACCACTTCACAGCCCAGCCCGTCGCATGTGTTGAACGACCCGAGCTCGATGTCGTCGATCGTGACGACGAAGCAGACGCTGACGGCGGGATCGTTGTCCTGGGCGGTGGCCATGGCACGTACCTCTCAATTCCCTGTGTTGTCGCTGCCGTTCATCAGTGCCGCGTGTTGATGAGAAATCCCGCTCGTTCGCGTTCCAGCCGCAGATCCGCCTTGAAGAGCCTGCTGAGCGGTGCGTACAGGGCGCGTACCAGCTCGTCGGTGACGACGGGGGCCCCACCGGAGGCGGGGGCGGTGGCGGAAGCGCCCGGTGCGCCGTGGTCCTCGGCCATGGGCCCGGGGTCCGGTTCCGGTGCCGGTACCGGTTCGGGCTCCTGGGGAGGCTCCGGAGGCGGTGGTTCCGCGGTCTCCGTCTCGCGCTGGACGACGGGTGGTGAGTACGGCGGTGGCGGCGAGCCGAAGACGACGCTGCCGTCGGCCATCCGCTGGGCCACCCCCGCGGCCACGGCAACCGAACCTGCCGTGGGGAACGAGGAGGCGGCGGACGCGGAGGGTGCGATACGGCTGCCGGCACCCGGCAACGAACGAGGCACCGGCGGCCCGCCGGCTGCCTGACGTTGCAGGGCGGGAGGCGGCGGAGGAAGCACACCCGGCGCAGCCCCCGAAGGCGCGGCGGTACGTTGCAGAGCTGCCGGCAGAGATGCGGTCGGCGCCACCGAAGGCGCACCCGCCCCGGCAGACGTCCAGCGCACCGGAACGGCATCGGGCAGGGACGGCAGCCCGGGACCCGGCACCGGACCCGCACCACCCGACAAAGATGCCGCCGCCCCGTCCACGGCGGAACGCTGTACGACGCCCGCCCCACCGCTCTGCCCGGACTGGAGCGTCAAGGGCCGGTCGGCGAGCAGGGGCGCGACCGGAGCGGTGGCCGGGGGCGGTGACAGGGGAGCCTGCGCGGGCACGGCGGGAGTCCGCTGCACCGCCGGGGCGGACGAGGAGGCGGGAGTGGGCGCGGGTGCGGACTCCGCCGGGGCGGACAAGGAGGCGGGAGTGGGCGCGGGTGCGGACTCCGCCAGGGCGGACGAGGAGGCGGCAGTGGGCGCGGGTGCGGACTCCGACGGGGCAGGGAGCAGCGGATCGTCACCGAGCAGCGGAGCAGTGGGCCCGTCGGACTCGGGGGCCGACTCCGGGGCCGCGGGCACCTCAGGGGCCTCCGGGACCTCACCGGCACCGTCGTCCGCCACGCTCCGGGCAACCGGAACCACTCCGGCCGCCCCCTCCACCTCCGGACCGGCGTGGGCAGCCTGTCGCTGTGCCGTGGGCGGCAGCGCGGACATGGGCGCGCCGAGACCGGGTGCCCGCCGGGGCGGGCCCGCGACCGGCGGCATCACCGAACGCTGAACGGGTGGCGGCGGGGTCGCGGACCCAGGCGCGGCCGGTTCGGGCGCGGCCGGTTCGGGCACCGCCACAAGGGGCTGCTCGCCCACCAGTTGGCGTACTGGCAGCTCCGCCACGGCCGGCTCCCCGGCCGACGTCATCGCGGGCGCACCACCCGCGACAGTGCGCTGCATGGGCACGGACAGGGGCACGGTCCTGGCACGGTCCGGCAGCTCCACCGGACGCTGAACGGACCGCTGCACCGGCGACGGACGGTCCACGGGGGCCGGTGCGGTGATCCCGTGCACCAGCCCGGTGGGCGCGTCCGGGCTGACCAGATGCCCGAGAGGTGTCCCGAGCGAGTGGTCCTGCCGAGTGGAGAGCGATCCCTGGAATCCGGCAGGGTCGATGACCAGATCCTGGGCGCCCAGGGTCCGCTGGATGGGCGGCAGTTCGGCCAGATCGACTCGTTCGCGCGGCAAGGCCGGCGGAGCGGCGCTCGCGCTGCTCGTACCCGTACCCGTCTCCGTGCGCCCGCCACCGCGCAGCCATGACATCAGGCCCATGGATTCTTTCGCCCTCCCTGCGCTGTTCGCTACTGCCCGTTGAGGCGAGCGATCTGTGCGACGAACCTCAGTCGTTCCGGGTGCTCCAGGTCCAGCAGCTCATCGAGCGGCCAGTGGAAGTGATAGGCGAGGTACGCGACCTCCTCGTAGAGCAGGTCGGCCGCGTACGTCACGATTCCCCCAGGCGGCCACCGGCGAGATTCACCGCGAACTCCTCCTGGCAGGACGGGCAGGTGACGGCGGCGCGGGTGTGCCCCTCGGCGTTGATCCGCCGGTAGAAGTCCTGGAGGAAGGCCAGGTCGGAGGCGAAGAGGTCCTCGATGATGCCGGGGTGGATGTCGTCGATCGTGCCGATCCGGGTGACGACCCGGGCGATGAGCACGACCGAGAGGTACGCGGAGTTCTCACGCACCCGGTCGTCCCGCAACGGCACGAGTTCGTCGCGCGCGGTCGCGAGCCGCATGACGCCCGTATGGTGCACGGCGCCCGTCTCGTCGACGTACCCGCGCGGCAGCTCGAAGGTGAACTCGGTGCGGAGCGGCTCCCGTTGGCCGGACCGCCCGCTCCTGCCGGCCGGGAGATGTGCGTCCGGCCGTTCCGGAGCCTCGGCCGGATCCGGAGCCTGTGCCGTACGTCGCATCAGTCGAGTTCCATGCTCTCGTAAGTGATCGCGAGCTTCTCCGTGAGGACCGAGGTGTCACCGGCCTTGAGGGTGCCGATCTCCAGCGACTTCGGCCAGGCGTTGATGAGTTTGTAGCGCTTGATGGCGATGCCCTCGTGGTCGTACACGATGACCGCGCCGTTGCGGCGGGCCGCGGTCATCCGCCCGAACCGGGAGTCCTTGATCCACCGTTCGAAGCTGTTGTCCTCGGTGAGGCCGCGGGTCACGGTCACCTCGCCGGCCTTCGGCCTGCCGGGGAGCTTCTTGATGGCGTAGCGGCCGTCGGCGGTGTTCTGCTTCAGCTCGATGACGTCCTGCTCCATCTTCAGACCACTGACCTCGGTGATCTGCTTGATGACGACGCTGTCGAATTCGAGGCCGAAGGAGGCCCCGACGGTGCTGTCGAGATCGGGAAGTGGCACAACAGGCTCCTTTACGGCTTTTACCGCTTGGTGGACCTCAGGACGGCCGCGCTGCTACGGCCCGGCTCCCGACGGCGCTACTCGTCGACGCCGCCGGTGCCCCCGGTCAGCTGGGAGAGGCGGAAGACGACGAACTCGGCCGGCCTGACCGGTGCCACCCCGATCTCGCAGATGACCTGACCTGCGTCGATGCTTTCCGGCGGGTTGGTCTCGCGGTCGCACTTGACGTAGAACGCCTCTTCCGGGGTGAGCCCGAACAGTGCTCCCTTGCGCCACTCGTTGACCAGGAACGCCGAGACTGTGCGCCGGATACGGGCCCACAGGGCGTCGTCGTTCGGCTCGAAGACGACCCACTGCGTACCGGCGAGGATCGACTCCTCCAGGTAGTTGAAGAGGCGCCGGACGTTCAGATAGCGCCAGGCCGGGTCGGAGGCCAGCGTGCGGGCGCCCCAGACCCGGATGCCGCGTCCGGGGAAGGACCGGATGCAGTTCAGCCCGATCGGGTTGAGCAGATCGTGTTCGCCCTTGGTCAGCTGGGTCTGCAGGGCGACTGCCCCTCGTACGACCTCGTTGGCGGGGGCCTTGTGCACACCGCGCGACTCGTCGTTGCGCGCCCAGACCCCGGCGATGTGGCCGCTCGGCGGGACCAGCTGCGCGCGCCCCGACGAGGGATCGGCAACCCGGATCCAGGGGTAGTAGAGCGTGGCGTACTTGGAGTCGAAGTTGGCGCCGTCGGTGCGCCAGGCGCGGATCTGCTGCGGGCTGAGTCCGGGCGGCGGGTCGAGAATGGCGACGCGGTCGCCCATCAGCTCGCAGTGGCTGATCAGCCCCTGCTGCACGGCGACGACCGACTCCAGGTCCAGCAGCCCGCGTTCGTATGCGCTCATCAGGTCCGGCACGGCGATCGTGGTGACCTCTTCGACGGCTTCGAGCCCGCCGATGCCGGTCCGGCGGTCGGGATCGCCGACGTACAACTCGGGGGTCAGCGCCCCGGCACCGGGTGACGCGGGCGCCGCCGGGGCCAGGGTCACGGTCTGCAGCTCGGGCTTGGCCGGAGCCGCCCCGCGCCCGGACTCACGTATCTCGATGAGCTCCGACTTGGCGTTGACCCGGGTGGCGACGTTCTCCTTGCTGCGCTTGGTCGTGACGCTCGGGTACGTCTCCGCGACCTGCCCGTCCCGCTTCACGATCAGCTGGAAGACATCGGAAGGCGGATCGTCCCCCTCCACCTCGGTCACTTCGACGGTGATCTCTCCGGCCGCGCCGGGGCGGGGCTTCACCGCGTACGGCCCGAGCTGCGTCTCCGATCCGGCGGGCAGCTGTCCGGCGGCCCCGTTGCTCTCGTCCTCGGCCGGGGGCTCGGTGCCATCACCGATGCGCACCACGTAACAGACACCGCCGCCGTTGGAGAAGAACCCGTAGACGGCGGAGGCGAGATACGTACCGTCGACGAAGTCACCGAAGGTTCCGGCGAACTGGCTCCAGTTCGTGATCAGCGTCGGCTCGTCGAACGGGCCCTTCTGCGCGAAGCCGACGAAGGCGGCGACCGAGGTGCCCACCCCTTCGATCGGCCGGGATCCGGACTCGATCTCTTCGACGTAGACGCCCGGGGACAGGTACGACGGCATGTGAGTCTCTCCTTGGCCGGGGAACGCCCGCAATTCTCGTGACAGCGGCGATCACCGGGAACGGACACACGGCCGCCCTGCCGTGCACCGGCCACTGCCCGATCAGGCAACGCGCCCGCGCTGTACGTGTCAGCGCGCACTGCCCCCGGCCCCGTCCCCACGCGCTGCGTACGCGATGCCCGCCCCCGCACCCTGGGACGGCGGCAGGGCCATGTGCGTCGAGTGCCGACTGTCCGGGGAAGTGGTGGGCCGGGAGGGCGGATGAAGGCGGTTCCGGAGAAGGATCCTGTCTCCGCGTCCGACCGTGGAGGTATCCCCCGTGCCGACGATGCGACAGTCACGCCCGAAGTGTCACGTTCGCAGACACCCCCGCCCCACCGCCCGCCGGGTGACCGCCCCGCCCCCGACCCCCGCAGCCTGCAACGCCTGCAACACGCGGCCGGCAACCGTGCGGTCTCCCGCCTGGTGGCCCAGCGCTACACGGCCCCGGTGAAACCGTCCCCGGCCCAGGCAGCCGGGTTCCGCAAGGTCAAGGCGGATGTGGCGGCGAAGCGGACGAGGATTGCGGTCCATGCCCCCGCCACGGCCGAGTCGAAGTCGGCGCAGGACGCAGCGGTGGCTCCTCCTGACGACAGGGAGGCGCAGGGCAAGGCGGCGAACGCGGAGAAGATGAACGCCGCGAAGCCGGGCGAGTTCAACAAGCAGGCGTTCATCGACGCGGTGAACAAGGCGATCGACGCGCAGGCCCCGAAGAACCTCGACGACGCCGACAAGTTCTCCAAGTCCGGCAAGGCGGACAAGATCAAGTCGGAGGTCGACGGGAAGGTCTCGGACGGCAAGGAGTCCTCGGCCAAGGACATCGACACCGCGACGAAGGCCCCGCCGGACACGTCGGCGGCCAAGGACAAGCCGGTCACCCCGATGACCCCGGACCAACCCCCGGCCAATCCGGGCGCCCCGTCCGCAGCGGACGCCGTTCCCGCCCAACAGCCCGCTTCCGTAACGGACTTCTCCCAGGGCCTGGCCGCCAACGACCAGGCCATGGCGGACGCCGAGGTCACCGAGGACCAGCTCACCAAGGGCAACGAGCCGGAGTTCGACCAGGCCCTGTCCGCGAAGAAGACCGCCGAGACGGACTCCGCGAAGGCCCCCGCCAAAGGCAAGGCGGCCGAGGCCCAGCAACTCTCCACCGCGAAGGCAGGAGCGGCGGCCTCCGGCGCCCAGGCCATGACCGCCCTGACCGCGACCCGTGCCTCGGCCGGGAAACAGGTCGACGGCGGGAAGGGCGAGACGAAGTCGAAGGACGAGAAGAAACGCGCCGAGGTCACGGCAAAGCTGCAGAAGGTCTACGACGGCACGAAGAAGGACGTCGAGGAGACCCTCTCCGGCCTGGACAAGAAGGTCGACACCGCATTCACGACGGGTGAGAAGGCGGCCCGGGACGCGTTCACCGCCGACCACAAGCGCCGGATGAAGGCCTACAAGGACAAGCGGTACTCGGGCTGGACCGGCAAGGCCCGCTGGGTCAAGGACAAGTTCGCCGGCCTGCCGAAGGAGGCCAACAACCTCTACCAGGAGGCCCGCAAGCTCTACGTCGCCCAGATGCAGACGGTCATCTCGTCCGTCGCCGACATCATCGGCGCGGAACTCGGCAAGGCGAAGGCCCGCATCGCCAAGGGCCGCGCCGAGCTCAAGGCGGAGGTCGACAGACTCCCCGCCGACCTGCGCCAGTTCGGCGAGGACGCGGCGAAGGACTTCGCGGGGAAGTTCGACGACCTGGAAGCCACCGTCAACGAGAAGTCCGAACAGCTCGTCCAGGACCTCGCGACGAAGTACACGGCGGCCCTGAACAAGATCGACGAGGAGATCAAGAAGCTCCAGGAGGCCAACAAGGGCCTGATCGACAAGGCGAAGGACGCGATCGTCGGCGCGATCAAGACGATCAACGAACTGAAGAACCTCCTCCTCGGCATCCTCGCCAAGGCCGCCTCCGCGATCATGAAGATCATCAAGGACCCGATCGGCTTCCTGGGCAACCTGGTCAAGGCGGTAGGAGCGGGTCTCAACCTCTTCATCACCAACGTCGCCGACCACCTCAAGACCGGCGTCGTGTCCTGGCTGCTGGGCACCGCGGTCAAGGCGGGTCTCGAACTCCCCCAGAAGTTCGACCTCAAGGGCATCATCCAGCTCATCGCCTCCCTCCTCGGCCTGACCTGGGCCAACATCCGCGCCCGCATCACCCGCAAGGGCATCCCCGACCAGGCGATGACCGCGGTCGAACAGTCCGTCCCGGTCGCCCAGACCCTCGCCCGCGAGGGCCCGGCGGGCGCCGTCAAGGAAATCACCGAGGAAGCGGGCGACCTCAAGGCCACCATCCTCGAAAAACTCACCAGCTACCTGATCCCCACCGTCATCGTCGCCGGGATCACCTGGATCATCTCCCTCCTCAACCCCGCCTCCGCGTTCGTCCGCGCGGTCAAGGGAATCATCGACATCGTCACGTTCATCGTGAACCAGGGCGCCCAGATAGTGGAGTTCGTCAACGCCGTCCTCGACGCCGTCGTAGCCATCGCCAACGGGGGTTCGGCGGGCGTCCCCAAGATGGTCGAAGCCGCACTCGCCGCCAGCGTCCCGCTCCTGATCGGCTTCCTCGCCTCACTGCTGGGCATCGGCAGCCTCGCCAACAAGGTCAAGAGCGTCTTCCACGCCGTCGCCCGCCCGGTAAACCGCGCCATCGACAAAATCGTGGGTTTCATAGTGAAGGCGGGAAAAAAGCTCTGGGACAAACTCAAGGGCAAGCCAAACAAAAAAGAGGAAGCCGGGGATCCAGAAACCGAAAAAAGTCTGGATGTAAAAAAGGAAGCAAAGGATCAACTCGCTGCGCGGACAGCCAAACCCCTGCCGACCAAATCCGCACTCGACACGATAGTCACCGATACCCTGACGCGACTACGCCCGAAGGGGCTCAAGCAGCTTCACACGGAACCGGCAGGTGGAGGTTCAGAGAACTTCTCCATCGTCGCAAAAGCGAGCCCGCCTACACCAGTCGCCCAGGCAAGGGTGGAACTTACCAGTAAGGACTACAAGCTAATCCTCAGAAAAGCGATACCTGGGGCAGCCGACATCGTCCCCTTCCTGAAGAAGCTGGCAAAGAACGGCTCCGAGACCGTGGAGTACGAGGGGTCTCAAATAAAAGTAGACATGGAATTTTTCAAAAAAGCATGGGACAAAAAACCATACGGCCAGGCGCGAGGATTCATAAAGAAACGATTTAGGGATGCAACACCAGGTCATCACGAATGGATTCCGAGTGACTACATTCTCATCGTAATCGAACGCGCCCAGAACGCGGAGACCATTGTTGCCGGAGAGAAATGGATTGATGACCATCACGACTTGCGCAGCGACACCTCGCTACTTGTGTTCCACAACCTGGCCGAGGCCCCTCCAGGGGTCGACGAGGACACCATAGACGGAAGAAGACAGAAATTCTCCATCCCGACCGGACACGTAGGAGCAGTTTACTACAAAGGTGACCAAAAGACGAAATATGAAAACAAGTTCCACAACGCCGCACGTAATGTATTCAATGACGCCAGCGATATATCCGTAGTTGCCACAAATCTGAAGGCCATGGCCGAGAAGTGGATATGGAGCGGCAGTCGACCTTACCCGTACGAAGTACACCCGGAATGCCTGGACAAGAACGGGGAACAGATAACTGCGACTCGACAGCAAGGTAACTACACGCAAATCATCAACAAAATCGAAACCCTGATCGAGTGAGGACCGAGAATGAACTCAGGCACAGCTCCCGGCCGGATCGGTGGCTACCAGGATGCGCTCTACTGGATCTCGGCATCGTCGCTCCGCATCGAGGACAAAGCAAACCTTAAAAAATTTGTCACAAACTATCCTAATTTTTCTTTCTTTCAAGACGCCACCGAAGAAATTAGTCGGCACGAGAGAAAGGACCGGGTGCGGATCCCTTCCTGGTTCCGGCATATTCGAGAAACCCTAGCTTTCGTACACCCTGCCACCCTCACTCATCCTCCGATTCTCGCCCGATTCGACACATCCGACTACGACTGCAACATGTCCGACTCGGAAGAAGTCCAATGGTATCAATTAAAAATAGGGGTCATGGGGGAAGACGACAGAGATCTTTTCGTTGACCAGGCAGGCTTATATCCTATTGCGACATGGTTTGGAACGGATCAGTCGTACCTTGCGATCAACCTGAGAGACTCGAACGACAGAAGAATCCATGAGTTCTCAGGAGCGGATTACTGGGACATGTCCTTCAATGGCGAATCGCTGGAGGGGTCAAACCAGCCTGCATTCATCTCCTACTCTCGAATGTTGTCGCATATCTCGGGATTCAAATTCGCGGATGGCAGCATCGTTTCGGCGGGTCAGACCTAAACGCCGTGACAAATAGCTACCGGCCAAGCGCTTCCATCAGGTGGTCGTCCAGGTCCGCTACGAAGTTCTCCCGGCGCCATGGTCGAAGTTCCTGGCGGGCCCTCCGCAGCCGGATCAACGGCACCCGCCCGCCCGTCGCGGATGCCGCCGTCACGCATTCGTGCAGCAGGTCGGCTGCTGCCCGTGGTTCGCCGAGCTGAATTCTCGCGAGCGCCTGATCCGTGGTGACGATGATGCGCTGAACCTTCTGCCGCGGTGCTCTCAATGCTCCCGCCAAGGCCGCAAACTGGTCGTGAGCGACGGCCGGGTCACCCACGTACAACTGACACACGCCCTCGAAACCGCGCAAGTACTCCGCAGAGAACGCACCGGAGAGGGGTTCGCCGGTAGATTCCCTCTCGATGTCGTACCAGGCCAGATCAAGCGCAGCGCTGGATTGTCGGCCCTGCCCCGACCGAGCTGCGACCTCCGCCTGCAGTGCGTCGCACGCGCGCGGAGAAGAGGGCTCTCGCCACCCCCAGCAGCTCGCACCGCACTTTCGACGAGCCGAGCCGCTTGCGCAATATCGGGCATCGAGTAGAGGACGGTGAGCGCATGGCTCGGGTACACAGTGGCCGGTCGCCACGGTTGTCCCAGGCAGCCGACTTCCCTGGTCGCCTCCTCGTGCAGGGCCCGACTGGCGGCATCGTCGCGCGTCTCGAACGCAAGGCGGCCTGCCAGCATCGCTGCCTCCACCCACGTGCTCCGCAAAAGCTCAAGCACCGGCTCCGGTGGTCCGCAGGTCATCAGCCGCCGGCAGGCTTCCAACGCCGGAACGAGCATCAGTTGCAGGCGTACGAAGGGGAGGCTCCCTACCTGCGCGTTGGCATCCGCAACAACAGAGGCGAGCCCTGAGACGGTTTCCGCATCCAAGAGCGACGAATCCGCGAGGGCTCGGGCCAATCCGACACCGGCTTGGGGCGCCAGCAGCGCGAACAGACCGCCGCCGTCCTCCGTCACCGCCCGGACCAGAGTGCTCCGTAACTCCGCGATTCGATGTTCGCTCTCCCCGAGTTCTCCCAACGCATCGAGGTACTGCGCGAAGTCCGACCCGGCTCCGAGCGAGCGGCTTCCGCGAGGCGTGGTCGCGTACAGATGGGCAAGCAGCAGTTGGTAGCGATCGTCCGGCATCGTCGCTGATTTCGACTCCCAGCGCGCGATCGAACGCTGGACACCTCGAAACCTGCGGCAGCCTCGGTATGCCCAGGTCCTGATCAATCTGCGTCAAAGCACGTGCCATGTCGGCCAGAGACAGGCCGCACCGAGCCCTCAGCCTCTTCAGCGCCGCCGCTCCCAAGGTTGAGCTTCCGGCTGCTGGGCAACCGTGCCCGGAACGACGATCGTGCTCGTACTCTCCGCCAGCCACGGCAACGCCAGCGAATCGATGCCCTTCGCACCACCGCCGTAGAAAGCGCTGTTGGCGAACGCTCCAAGGTATGTGGCGAAGAGCGTCGCGTATTCGACTCGCGGCCGGTGGCCTGTGGACCGTGTCCCCGTAATCGCCACGGCGTGCGTGATCAACTCCATGTCAGAGGTTGTCCTCTCCCGACAGGCTCCACGCTGGGACCGTCACTGCATGGACACCCGCATTCCCGAGACCGCGAGGTACACGGCGGCCCCCCGTTCCGTTCTGATACGTACTGAGCAGGGCCGGGACCTGATCCGCGTATCGACGCCTCACTCCTTCGAGGGATGGGCGCTGGTTCTTAGTCCCACCTCGTCTTCAGTATGCCAGCGTCCTAGTATATATACGTACTATTGGGTGGGGTTCCATGCTGTGGCGTCTTGAGATGGTGGGAGAGGTTCGCGAATGGTTACTCCAGCTCAGGAAGGACGATCGCGGCACAGCCCGCCTCGTGGGGCAGGCGATTCAGGCCCTTGTCGAGGAGGGGCCAGACCTGGGGCGTCCACTGGTGGACAGGATCAAGGGGGCGTCGATCCATCACCTCAAAGAGCTCCGGCCGGGTTCTACAGGAGGGAGCGAGATCCGGATTCTGTTCGCCTTCGACCCTGAGCGCTGTGCCGTGCTCCTGGTCGCCGGAGACAAGTCGGGACAATGGACCCAGTGGTACCGCCGGTCGGTCCCCGTGGCCGAGGCACGGTACGACGAGTGGTTGGCACACATCGCACAACGGCAGAAAGGCACTTCGGAATGACTACTTTCCACTCCTGGGACGAAGTGAAGCACGAGGTCTTCGATGCCGAGGACCTCGAAGAGATCAAGGTCGGTGCCAGGCGCATGGTCGCTGAGGCGCGAGCGCACCGACTGGTCGAGATGCGCAAGGAGCTCGGGCTGACACAGAGCGATATGGCTGACCGCATGCACGTGCGGCAAGAGCGTGTGTCCGCCATCGAACGTGGGCGGACGACCGCCACGGAAGTGGGAACGATCGCGGCCTACATTGCAGCTCTGGGTGGACAGCTGGAGCTCGTGGCCAACTTCAATGGTTCCCGCGTGGTGATTGCCTGAAGTTGCGCCAGGCGTACGGCTTCATCACAGTCGTCATGTGGTTCCCGTGGATGTCCATGGGCAGTGCTCCGTTCCTCGTCGTCCTGTGCGGGTGGCCACCTGTTAGGAGCTGGCCACCCTCACCGGCAGCGACTTCAGCCCGTTGATGAAATTCGACACCAGGCGGCCTGGTGGGGCCGCGAGTTGGAGTGGGCCGGGTGGCAGGGCGTGTTGCGCCTCGTCGTACAGGGCTCTCAGCTGCAGGCGAGCGAAGTGGGCGCCCAGGCAGACGTGGGGGCCGTCGCCGAAGGAGATGTGGGGGTTGGGGGAGCGGGAGAGGTCCAGGGTGAACGGGTCGGGGAAGACGCGTTCGTCGTGGTTGGCCGAGGCATGGAAGACGACCACCTTGTCGCCGGTGCGGATGCGGGTGCCCACAAGGTCCGTGTTCCGGGCAGCGGTGCGGCGGAAGGTCAGGACTGGGGGGTGACGGCGGAGCAGCTCGTCCACGGCCGTGGCGAGTTTCACCTCGCCGTCGCGCAGGCGGCGATACGCGTCGGGGTTTTCCGCCAGAAGGTGCAGGCCGCCGGGGGCTGCGCTGCGTACGGTGTCATTCCCGGCCACCACCAGCAGGAAGAAGAACATCTCCAGTTCGGGACCGGTCAGTTCGGGGTCGGTGGCGAGCGCCGTCATTACGTCGTCGGCAGGGTATCGACGCTTGTGCGCCGCCAGTGCGTGCGCGTAGTCGAACATGTCGCGCAGTGACGCCGGAGACCTAGGGTTGACCGGCTTGCCGTCCGGGCCCAGTACCGGTGTGCCGGCTTCGTCCGGGTCCTGGTAGCCGATGACGCGTTGGGTCCAGTGGAGGAGGAGGCCGCGGTCGGTGTCCGGTACGCCCAGCAGGTCCGTGAGGTTGAGCAGGGCGTAGTCGTCGGTGACCTGTGTGACGAGGTCGCAGGTACCGTCGGTGGCCCGTGCCTCGGCGACTGCCCGGGTGAGCAGGGAGCGGGCGCGTTCACGGACGACTGTCTCGAAGCGGTCCACGCGCTTCGGTGTGAACGCGCGGCTGACCAGTACGCGCAGTCGCCGGTGGTGCGGTGGGTCCTGGTTGAGCATCATGCGGCGGATGAACGGCAGGTCGGCGGGGTCCGGGTCACGGATCTGGGTGGCGCCCAGGTACGAGGAGTACGTCGAGGAGTCCTTCAGGACCCGCACGGCGTCCTCGTGCCGGGTGATCGCCCAGAAGCCGGGGCCCGCCGGCCAGCCGAACACCTCCGGCTCCTCCTGCCACGCCACGGGGTGGTGATCACGCAGGTGGCGGTAGCGGTCGTGGGGGATGCCCTGCGCGTACTGCCTGGGGTCGAACACGTCCGGTACGGGCGCGTTCATGCCTTCACCTCGCCGTCCTCCGCATCGGCTCGTAGAAAGTCCTCCATCACGCGGATCAGGTCGAGCGGGGCCTCGTCCATCGCGTAGTGACCGCACGAGGGCAGCTCCACCAGTTCGGCCCGCGGGAACCAGCGCATCCACGTGGCGCGCTGCAGATCGGCCGACAGCGCCGGGTCCAACGCGCCCACGACGGCCAGGGCCGGCACGGGCGAACCGTCGATCCGGTCGTGGAAGTCCTCGCCCGCCCAGGAATCAAGCCAGGCACGGAACGCCTTGGCATCGCTGCATTCGAGCGAGCGACGCACCATGCGGTCCAGCCAGCCTGCGGGGCGTCGGCCTCCGGTGGTGATGTCGAGGATGGTCCGACGGTTCTGAGGGGTGTGCGCCGCGGCGGAGAAGAGTTCCCACTGGTCGGGAGGGAGGGGCAGGCCGGACGCGGGCACGGGCGACACCCCGACGATTCTGCGCACCCGTTGCGGTGCGATGGCCAGCGTCCGCTGGGCGACGGAGCCGCCCATCGAGTGGCCGATCAGCGAGAACCGCTCCCAGCCGAGCCGGTCGGCCAGCGCGAGCACGTCCGCGGCGCCCTCGGATGTCGTGTACGTACCGCTCGCGTCCCTGGCCTCGCCGTATCCCCGTAGATCCACCACGGCGTACTGGAACGAACCGAGGTCGAGATCCGGCAGCACCGGGTCGTACGCCGAGCGGTCGGCGAACCAGCCGTGTACCGCGATCACCTTGTGCGAGCCGTCGCCGTGCAGTCCGTGGGGCAGGGGCAATGAGGTCACGCTGACTCCCGTCACCGTACGGAGCGGACCGGTCGGTCACCGGCCCGACCCCGCCCACGGTGGCGGCAACCACCGGCCCGCGCAAGGGCCCACGCACCAGCGCCCGATGTCAGGCCGGCGGCGTCACGCCAGCAGTCCCAGATACGGGCCGAACTCCGACGCCAGCGTCAGGCGGCCCAGTTTCTGGTACTCGCGCTGGATCGCGTGGATCAGTGTCGGCATCGTCACCGGCTCGCCCGTGTCCGCCGCCAGGTACGCGGCTGTCACCGCGATCGAGCGGATGTTGCCGCCCGCCAGCTCGAAGTTCTCCGCGCAGAAGGCGAGGTCCAGGTCCTTGCCCCGGGGGAGCACGGGGCCCAGGCAGCGTTCCCACAGCAGGAGACGCTGTTCGGGGTCCGGGACCGGGAAGTCGATCACCAGGTCCAGGCGGCGGGTGAAGGCGTCGTCCAGGTTGGCCCGGAGGTTGGTGGCGAGGATGGCCAGGCCGTCGAAGGACTCCATGCGCTGGAGCAGGTACGCGCTCTCGACGTTCGCGTAGCGGTCGTGGGCGTCCTTCACGTCCGAGCGTTTACCGAAGATCGCGTCCGCCTCGTCGAAGAGGAGGACTCCGTTCACGCCTGCGGCTTCGGAGAAGATCCGTTCCAGGTTCTTCTCCGTCTCGCCCACGTATTTGTCGATCACCGTCGCCAGATCGACCGTGTAGAGGTCCAGGCCCAGGTCTGCGGCTATGACCTCCGCGGACATCGTTTTGCCGGTGCCCGAGTCACCGGCGAAGAGGGCCGATACGCCTCGGCCCCTGCCGCCGCCGGGGCGCATGCCCCACTCCCCCAGGACCCGGTCGCGATGGCGCGCGCGGGCGGTCAGTTCGCGGAGTTGGGCGTGGGTGCCCGGAGGGAGGACCAGGTCGTTCCAGGTGACGGTGGGTTCGATGCGGCGGGCCAGACGGTCCAGGCCTGCCGCGTTCTGGGCGCGGGCGCCCTGGCGGACGTGGTCGGGTGTGAGGGTGCCGCCGTCCAGGTAGGTGGTCTGGGCGGCGCCCCGGGCAGCGCGGGTGATCTGTTCCGGGGTGAGGAGGAACGGTGAGAGCAGGCGGTCCACGTCGATGGTTCCGGGGACGGGGGCGTCGTACGCGTCGGTCCAGAGGGCGGCCCGGGTCGAGGGTTCCACGCGTGGGGCGTGCAGGAGGAGGGGCGGGGCGGCGGACCATGCCGCGTCCCAGGGGGCCCGGCCCACCAGGATCGTGGGGACCGGGGTACCGGTGAGCAGCCGGAGGAGTTCCGGGTGTTCGCGGGAGACCGCGTCGAGCGGGGCGCAGACCAGGCCGGCGCCGGTCAGCCGGGCCTCGCGGACCAGGGAACGGACCGCCTCGGCGGGGGACGGGTCCTCGGCCAGCCGCGCCAGGTCCAGCCCCAGGACCCGGTTGCCCGCTTGGGTCAGCGCGGAGGCCGCGAGGGCCGTGCCCGCGCCGCCCTGGTCCTCGCGGAGGTAGGCGAGCGAGGCGCCTCGGACGAGGGCCGCAGCCAGTGGGGCCGGGTCGCCGACGCCCGGAACGGCGTGCCAGGGGGCGAGGAGATCGGCAAGACGCGGATCAGGGGTGTCGTCGCCCAGGAGGTGCGCGGTGACCCGGTCGGGGACGCGGAGCGCACGGCTCAGGAACGGGCGGTCCAGGTCCTCGACGAGGAGGAGGCGGCCCTCACGGAGCGGTGCAAGGGCCGACAGCCGGCCGCGCGCCACCTGGTCGGCGGGGGACAGACCACAAAGGCCCAGGGCCAGGCCGATGGACGGGCGGCGGCGGGTGACGTCGTCGTTCAGGTAGCCGTAGAACGCCTCGAAGCGGTCGTCGAGATCCGGTACGAGCGTGATGAGGAGGATCTCGGTGTCGAGGGCGGTGAGGCCGAACTCACGGGCCAGGGAGATCAATCGGGACGCTTCGACCGACGCTTCGACCGACGTCTCGGCCGACGTCTCGACCGCCGTCTCGACCGGCGTCTCGACCGGCGTCTCGCGCGGCGTCTCGTCGTAGTCCGGATCGGAGGACGGAACCGGGGACGGAACCGGGGACGGGAAGGCGCGGGCCTCCTCCGCGTCCAGCAGACGGGCGATGTTCTCGTCCGTGAGGTAGAGGCCGCGGAAGGCGTCGTCCGGGTCCGGGTCGGTGAGCTGCCGGGCCTCGACCGCTCGTCGGATGCGCTGCTCCACCGCTACCGTGCGGGCGAGGAGATGGCGCAGGTTCGGGTCGCCCGCTGTTGTCATTCGGCGCCGTCCTCCGTCTCGTCCCCTGACTGATCCGTCCCGCCGCCCTGCGTACCGTCCGCCGCAGCTGCCTTGCGGTTCTCGGTGATACGGAGGGACAGGCCACGTCGCCGTTCCGCATCGGGGGTACGGGAAACGCCCCCGCCCGGTCGGTCCGGGCGGCCCGGCCGGCCTCCGTACACCGGAAGCCCTCCGCGCCCCGGCATCGGTTCCGACAACGGCTCGGCCTCCTCTGGCACGTCCCCGAAGCGGGCCTGCAACCCCTCGTCCCCCACCGGCGGGCCGACCACATAGCTCGGCGACGCCGTCACCGGCACGCTGATCACCAGGTCCAGCGAGGGTTTCAACTCACCGCCCAGCGCGCTCCATACGTCGGCGAACGAGCGGTCCTCCGGCGGCGGCAGTGCGATCGACATCGGTACGGCCGCCCCGATCTCCGCCAAGGTGCCCGTCAGCCGCTCCGGAGGCAGCGCCTCGTAACGCAGCAGGCAACCGAGCAGCGACGAGAGCAGCCGGTGCTCGTCCTCCGGGCGCTTCGTCCACGCCGTGATCAGGTACGAGAGCTTGAAGAAGCGGGGCGGGCGGCGGCGCGCGATGATCGCGCCGCGCTCGTCGTACTCGTTGTGCAGACCTCGCTCACGCCTCCGCATGTCCTCGCGGATGTCGTAGAGGTAGAGGTTGACCATGGGTGCGTTGACCTTCGCCGCCCACTCACGGGTCGGGGCATCGAAGACCACCGCGATCTGGCCGCCTTCGAGCACCTCCGCCCTGATCAGGGCCCGCAGTACGTCGTCGACCTCGTGGATCACCCGATCACTCCCGTACGGTCGCCGGCGCTCATGCGCGGCCCGCGAAGTCCGGTGGCTGGAGATTCCGCTGGACCACCAGGACCGGTTTCTGCAGCCGGTCGAGGTCGCGCGAGTCCGCCCGCAGTCGGCGCGGGCCGAGCTTGTCCTTGCGCAGGACCAGGACCTGCACCTCGAAGGTCCCGTCGCGGCCCACCGTGGCGACCGATCCCTCGGGAGTGATGCCGGTGTTCCACGTGAAACGTACGGTCGCGCCCGGCGGGTAGTCCTTGCCGCGGGCCAGCACCGGCTGGCCCGGCTTGGCGACCTGCGGCGTGACGGTCAGCGAGGGCTTCAGGACGCGCAGCCGGTCGGTGTCCTGGTTGTTGGCCGTTTGGCGGTCGGGCAGCGTGCCGCGCACGGTGGCCCGTACGTCCCCGGTGACCGCCGCGCGGTACGTCGCCGTCTGGGTCACCTCGATGCGGCCACCGGCCGGGATGGTGCACGGGTTGGCCGCCGTGCAGCGGGTCAGGGCGGGCAGGCTGCGGTCCTTCGCCTCGGACGGTTTCGGCCAGGCCGAGCCGATGACCACGCCCGTCGCCGCGTCCGGTCCGGCATTGGTGACGGTGAAGCGGGCACGGGCCGGGCGGCCGGTGTACGTACGGTCCGGGCTGACGTCGGCCTTCATCGCCACATCCGCGGAGGGCGGCGCGGGAGCCTCAAGGACCTCGATCTGTGCTGTGTCCGTACCCGTATTGCCCGCCGAGTCGGTGGCCGAGCAGGTCACCGTGGTGGTGCCGACCGGGAAGAGCGAGCCGGAGGGCGGGGTACAGCTCACCGGGAGCGTGCCGTCGGTGGCGTCCTGGGCGGTGGCGTCGTACGTCACGAGCGCGCCCTTCTTGTCCTTGGCCCGGACGGTCAGATCGTCCACGGTGACGACGGGCGCGTCGATGTCGTTCACATCGATGCTGATCTGCTCCTGGAAGTCCGGGTCTGCGGCCGCCGCAGGTCCGATGGCATCCGTGCCGGGAACCTGGGTGCCCAGCAGGAACTGGACGGTGCAGGTCAGGGTGGTGCCCTGCGGCGCGTCCGCGGCGACGTCGATGTTCTCCGCGAACGATGCGATGTCGCCACTGGTCACGCTGCGGGTGGGGGGATCGAGGGTGACGGTCAGGGACGGGTCGCAGTTGTCGAGCCGGTAACCGACCGTGGTGGGGAGGTTGTTGAAGCCTTCGGCGATCGCCTCCGCGACCTTGTCCCCGTCGATCCCCTCCAGCAGGCGGCCGTTGGTGGCGTTGATGATGCGGGTGGCCTGGCCGGGAGTGGTGGGCGGGTCCTCGACATAATCGGGGTCGCCGGCATCGCCGTTGCCATTCAGGCCGTCGCCGATGGTGCTCGCCACGTCGACACCGATCACCCGGACGCTCCGGTCCTGGAGATCGAAGATCGTGTCGTCGATGCTGTGGCCGTTGCTGGGGGCGTGGCTGGACGCATCGCCGACCAGCACGATGACCGGGCTCGCCCCGTCACGGAAGACGGTCTGGCCGCCGGCCCCGTTCGCGATCTGCCACAGCCCGTTGATCCAGTCCTCGGACGGACCACGGCTCTTGCCGCCCAGTGCCGTGTCCAGTTTGTCGACGCCCGCCTGCACCGCGTCGAGGTCGTCCGTCAGCCCCTGAAGCACACTGAAACCGGCATTGACGTCGCCCTCCTGATCGCCGAACGTGGCCACGGCGAACCGGGAGTCGGGCTGCTCGGCGAGGATCTTGTCGGTGATCTTGGACAGGTTGTCCTGCACACTCTTGATCGGGTCGGCCATGCTGGCGGTACCGTCCACCAGCAGAATCACATCCGGCTTCGGCGGAATCGCGGGCGTACGCACCTGCTTGGCCACGCCCGTGGAGCCGCCGGGGTCGACCGCGTCGGTGAACTCTGCAGGGGTGACCCAGGGCTCGGGTACCGCCGCCGCCGGCGGCCCGGAGGTGACGGCCGAGCCGGGAGCGATACCGGTGGCCACGAGGAGAAGGGCCAGCGCCGGGACACGGAGCGCGGCGAGGGTCCTGCGCGAGGCAGAGGACCGGGGCCGGGCCGCCGGACCCGTCCGCGACCGCGGCGCCCGCTGAAGCGGCTGGAACCAGCGCACGGAAGTCCTCCCCCACCCTCGGCCGATCGGCATACCGGACGCCACGGTCCCGTACACGCAGCCGGCCCGCAGCGGTGTGGGAGTCACACCCTCGGGAAGCCCCCGCTGCCCTTTCGGGCATACGGCAGATCCGCCGGATCTGCCGTATGCCCGCGTACCGGACGGCTCAGATCAGCCCCTGCCGCATCGCGTACGCCACCGCGTGCGACCGGTTCCGCAGCTGCAGCCTGGTCATCACCGAATGCAGCACGTTCTTGATCGTGCGCTCGGAATAGGCCAGCTTCGTCGCGATGTCCGCGGTGTCGTACCCCTCCGCGACCAGACGCAGCACATCCACCTCGCGCGCCGCGAGACCGGTGAAGTGCAGGCCGCGCGGACCGAGCACCTGCCCCTGGAGGCGACCCACCTCCTCAAGCAGCCTTCCCAGCAGGTCGGAGGGCAGATGGCCCTCGCCCCGCGCCACCGTTCTGATGACCTGCACCAGATGCTCCGGGGTCGACTCGGAGCGCCTGACCACACCGGCGACGCCGCACTCCGCGGCGCTCACCAGTTTCTGCTCGTCGATGTCCGTGGTGACCAGGACGGTGCGTGAGGTGCTGGTGCGCTGAATGTGACGCAGCATCGTCAGCACCTCCTCGTCGACCGCGTCCACGACGACGACCACGATCTGAGGTGAGGCGTCGCCCTCCCCCCACTCCGTCACGCTGACCTCGGGACGGGTACGCAGCTGACTGGCCACGCCCGCCTGCGAGATCGGATCCTGGGCCCGTAATGCGACAGTGATGCGCTCCATGGCAATGCTCCCCCTGGGCAGCAGCCGATGGCATCACACTGAACACAACCATCACGGCTGCTTTCGTGTGCCTCATTCGTCCTGAGACGGTCAAACAATTCCCATGTACATCTACAGGGAAACAAAAAAGCCGATCCGGGCACAGAATCTGCCCGGAAGTGTTCCTTCACGGCCGATGCCGGCATTCGGCGCCGACCCTACGGTGCGCCCTATGAGTCTCACGGCAAGCCTCGACGATTCGTCCGTCACTGCCGCACCGGGCGAGGAGACGGCTCTCCCTCTGCGGATCCTCAACTCCGGCAGCACCGTCGAGGAATACCGCTTCGAGGTGGTCGGTGCGTGTGCCGCCTGGTCGACGGTGGAGCCGGCGACCCTGTCCCTGTATCCGGGGGACTCGCAGACGGTCTCCCTCGTACTGCGTCCGCCCCGCGACTCGACCGTACTCGCAGGGGAGACGCCCTTCGGGATCCGGGTGGTGCCCACCAGCGAGCAGGGCGACACGGTGGTGCCCGAGGGGCGGGTGACCGTACTCCCCTTCACCGAGACGACCGCCGAGCTGGTACCGCGCAGCTCGCACGGCGCCTGGCGCGGCAGGCACCAACTCGCCGTCGACAACCGGGGAAACACCCCGGCGACCGTACGGTTGGGGGCGCAGTCCGGTACGGAGCGGGCCCGGGTCACGTTCGCGGCGGACGCCCTGCAGATCGCGCCCGGCCGGGCGGAATTCGGGAAGCTGCGGATCCGGCCGGCCAAGCGCGTGTGGCGCGGTACGCCGGTCACGCATCCCTTCCAGGTCGTCGCCACGCCGGTTGTGGCGGACGGTCAGGACCCGGTCGCACCGGTGGTCCTGGACGGCTCGTACCAGCAGGAGCCGATCCTGCCGCGCTGGCTTCCCAGGGCCCTCATCACTGCGGCTGTCCTGCTGATCGCGCTGGTCGGGCTCTGGTACGCGCTGCTGCGGCCGGCCGTGAAGTCGGCGGCCCGGGAGGCGATCACGCCGGACGCGGTCCGGTCCGCCGTCGCGGCCGACAAGAGCAAGGCCCCGGACACCGGCTCGACGGCCGGAACGGGATCGGGCGGGGGCGACTCCTCCGGTGCGAACGGGGGCTCACCGAAGCCCAGCCCCTCACCGAGCGCCGGCGCATCCGACGGCCCGGCCGCCGCGGCCCCGACCAGTGCGCAGGTGCAGGTCAGGGACTCGGTGGGCGGCGGGTCGAACACCTCGACGGCCCTTCAGGTGCCCAGCGGACACACTTTCCAGCTGACGGACATCGTGGTCCAGAACCCGCAGGGCGACGCGGGAACGCTCGTGGTCTCCTCCGGCCGGGACGCGCCCGTGCTCCGGCTGGCACTGGAGAACTTCCGGGACTCCGACTACCACTTCGTCACGCCGATCCTGGTGCCCGCAGGCGGCAAGGTCACGATGACCGTCGACTGCCGGAAGGTGGGCAAGCCGGTGAACGCGCCGACGCCTTCGCGGTGTGCGGAGTCGCTGTTCCTCGGCGGCACGATGCGGACGGACACCGCGGGCTGACAGCACGGACGGACCGTACGAATCGGGCCGGCCGGTCCGCGGGCCCGTCAAGCAGGCGGAGCCTCTTCCTCCTCCTCGGCGCCTTCCTCCGCCCGTTGGACGAAGGAGCCCTGCACATCGGCAGGTTGCTCGTCCTCGTCCTCCGTCGCCGCCCTTTGCACAGCAGGCGTCGCGACGGGGGACGAGTCATGACCGGCCGCCCCTGTCACAGCCGCCGAAGCCGGGGCCGGGGCCGGGGCCGACAGGACCCGGTCGGCGTTCGCGACGGCCTCCCGCTCGAACCGGTCGGACGGATCGCTCACCCGGATACCGCCCGGCGCCTCCGTACCCTCCACCGGGCCGTTGCGCTGCTGGATCACATGGGTGAGCTCATGGGCCAGCGTGGTGCGGCCCTGCGGCGAGGACGGATCGTACGCGTCCCGCTGGAAGACCACGTTGTTGCCGACCGTGTACGCATGGGCGCCCACGCCCTTCGCCGACTCGTGCGCGGCGGAGCCGGTGTGGATGCGTACGTCGGAGAAGTCCGCGCCCATCCGCCCCTCCAGATCGGTGCGGGTATCGGTGTCCAGGGGCTGCCCGCCGCCGGACGAGACCACGTCGTGCACGGGGGAGCGCTCTTCCTCCTCCCGCCTCTGGAGCATCGCCCCCACGGCACTGTTGCCGACCGCCCGTTGGAGCACGCTCATGCCGCCGGCTCCGACCACATCGGTCCGCCCGGCGACCGCCGCGCGGTAGAGGTGCGGGGTGTCCGCCGCCTCCCGGCCCTCGGTCGCCCTCGACGCGTGCAGGGCTTCGTCGTGCTCCTGCCCGTGCCCGTGATCCCGCTCGTGGTCGTGTTCCTGGTCCCATTCCTGTGCGTGCATCGTCATCTCCCCTGACCGCGCCCCGGTCGAAGGCGCGTCGTGATGGCCCCACCACTCCACCTTCACGACGTGCCACTGCCTCGTCCAGCCCGGACCCCGCCGGCCAAGGGCAGCCGGCGCTGCCCCTTCGGGCATCCGGTCCGTTCATACAATCCCGCGAAGCCCGGCGGCCCCGCGGCCGCCCCGCATGTCACACTCCGGGTCCGCCGGCCGCTCTGTGACCATGAGCGCGGCAGGAGGAACCACTCATGACACTCCGTACACATCAGCGATCGCGTCGAGCGCGGGCCCACCGGACAGGAGCGCACCGAGCGGCGCGGGCAGCGTGCCCCTCGTCGCGCGCACGTCGCCGTCGGGCGTGTATCCGTATACCTGCTGACCGTCCCCTGCTCCACGCTCCGGGAAGAACTACCAGTTGTCGATGTCCACATCTCCGAGACTGCGGGCCGCCACTGACAGTCACTCGGCAGCCGCCGTGGCGTCGCCTCCTCGAACGGAATCCGGCGGCAAACGGCTGCATCGGCGAGCAGTGGTGTGGCCGGGCCGCGCCGCCGTCGGGATGATCGAAGACATGACCAAGAGCAACAAGGACCAGGACACCCTGCGGATCGCCCAGCAGCCGGAGGCGGACGAGCTCCTCGCGCGCAGCCCGCTCGCCGCTCTGGTCGGCATGCTGCTGGACCAGCAGGTGCCGATGGAATGGGCCTTCTCCGGCCCGTACACCCTGGCCGGGCGGATGGGCGGAGACGACCTGGACGCTCATGAGATCGCCGCTTACGACCCGGAGGCCTTCACCGAACTCTTCACCGCCAAACCGGCCCTGCACCGCTATCCGGGCTCCATGGCCAAGCGAGTCCAGCAGTTGTGCCAGTACCTGGTGGCGGAGTACGACGGTGACGCGAGCGCGGTGTGGAGCGAGGTCTCCAGTGGGGCCGAGCTGCGGAAACGGCTGAACGCCCTGCCAGGGTTCGGCACCCAGAAGGCGCAGATCTTCCTGGCGCTGCTGGGCAAGCAGTTCGGGGTCCGGCCGACGGGCTGGCGGGAGGCGGCCGGGCCGTACGGCGAGGCGGGTTCGCGCCGGTCGGTCGCCGACATCACCGGCCCTGAATCACTCGCCGAGGTCCGCGCGTTCAAGCAGCAGGCCAAACAGGCGGCCAGGGCTACCAAACGCGCAGCCGACAAGTAGCCGACGAACAACAGCGCCGCCCACACGCCCTGCCAAACGCCCGCCACAGCCCACACGCACGCGGCCCGCGTGCCCGCCGCCGAGAACTATCGCCTGCGGCGGGCCGTACCGAAGAGCGACCGCGAGATCTCCCGCCCCAGCTGCGTCCCGACGGACCGTGCCAGCGACCGGAACATCCCGCTCGCCACCACCTGCTCGACCAGCGAGGCATCCTCCTTGGACGCCTTCCCGGACCCGCCCGACGGGGCCCTGCCCGAAGAAGTCCTTCCCCTGCCCGAAGAAGTCCTTCCCCCGGCCGATGAAGCCCTTCCCCCGCCCCTCACCGCCTCTTCCACCGCCGCCCTGTCCGCGGCCTCCGCCTCGGCCCGCTGCTTCGCCTCCTGTCCGGCGCTCAGCTTCTCGTACGCCGACTCCCGGTCCACCGCCTGTGCGTAACGCCCATACAGCGACGAGCCCTTCACCGCCGCGTCCAGCTCGGCGGCGGGATACGGCCCCATCAGCGACTGCGGCGCCCTCAGCCGGGTCGCGGCGACCGGAGTCGGCGCGCCCTTCTCGCTCAGCACCGTGATCACGGCCTCGCCGATGCCCAGCTGAGTCAGCAACTCCTCCAGGTCGTAGGGCGAGTTCGGGAACGTCTTCACCGTCGACCGCAGAGCCTTCGCATCGTCCGGAGTGAAGGCGCGCAGCGCGTGCTGCACCCTGTTGCCCAGCTGCGCCAGCACATCGCCGGGCACGTCGCGCGGCGTCTGCGTGACGAGGAAGATGCCCACGCCCTTGGAGCGGATCAGCCGCACGGTCTGGGTGATCGACTCCAGGAATGCCTTCGAGGCCCCGTTGAAGAGCAGATGTGCTTCGTCGAAGAAGAAGACGAGTTTCGGCCGGTCGAGGTCGCCGACCTCCGGCAGATCGTGGAAGAGATCGGCGAGCAGCCACATCAGGAACGTCGAGAAGAGCTGCGGCTTGTCCTGCACGGCCGCCAGTTCCAGTACGGAGACCAGCCCGCGCCCGTCCGGCGCCTGCCGCAGGAACTCGGCCGTGTCGAACTCCGGTTCGCCGAAGAAGTCGCTCGCGCCCTGCTGCTCGAAGGCGGTGACCGACCGCAGGATCACTCCGGCCGTTGCCGTGGAGAGCCCGCCGGTCTCCTTGAGTTCGGCCCTGCCCGTGTCCGAGACGAGAAAGGCGACGACGGCCCGCAGATCCTTGAGATCGACCAGCTCCAGGCCTTTGGCATCGGCGTAATGGAAGATCAGGCCGAGCGACTGCTCCTGTGTCCGGTTGAGTTGCAGCACCTTGGCCAGGAGAACGGGGCCGAAGCTGGTGACCGTCGCCCGCAGCGGAATGCCGGGCCCGATGCCGCCGAGCGCGTAGAACTCGCACGGGAAACCCTTGGGCTGCCACTTCTGTCCGACCTGCCCAGCCCGCTCGGTGACCCTGTCGCCCGGTGCGCCGGGGGCGGCGATGCCCGAGACATCACCCTTGATGTCTGCGAGGAAGACAGGAACACCGTTGGCCGAGAGCTGTTCGGCGATCAGCTGGAGCGTCTTGGTCTTGCCGGTGCCGGTGGCGCCCGCGACGAGTCCGTGCCGGTTGAGCATCGCCAACGGAATCCGGATCTGCGCATCCGGCAGGCACGCACCGTCCCAGAGCAACGCGCCCAGATCGAGGTCGGTCCCGGAGACGGCATACCCGGCAGCGATCTCCTGCGCCGGCTGCGGCAGAACCCCGGCACCTGCGCCGCCGCCTGCTCCGGACGCCACGCCCGCGTCCGACGCCGCACCAACACCCGACGCCACGCCCGTGTCCGGCGCGACCGCGTCCGAACCGCCGCCGGTGTCCGAACCCGTGCCTCCGCCCACGTTGTCGCTGTCACTCATCACGGCCCCTATTCCGGAATGCCCGCTTTTGTAGCGTTCTTGCCAGCATCGCAGTCCCGCCCCATGGCTGCGCCCGGAGGCTCTTGCCCGGTAGGCTTTCCGTGTGATCTTCAAGCGCATCGGAAATGGGCGGCCTTATCCCGACCACGGCCGGGAAAGCACCCGACAGTGGGCGGATGTCGCGCCGCGCCCGGTCCGCCTCGATCAGCTGGTGACCACCAAGGGCAACCTGGACCTCGAGACTCTCCTCGCCGAGGACTCGACGTTCTACGGCGACCTGTTCGCGCACGTCGTGAAGTGGCAGGGCGACCTCTACCTGGAGGACGGACTGCACCGCGCGGTCCGCGCCGCGCTTCAGCAGCGCCAGGTACTGCACGCCCGGGTACTCGAACTCGGCTGACGGAGCCCGGCGAATTCCGTCCACGGACCCGCAAGTCCTGCGGGCCGCTCCGGGTTCGTTCGGGTGCTTTCACACCCGGACGGGTGCGATCCATTGATCATTTAGTAGGCATCATCACCGGGTCGCACTACGCTGCGCCCATGAGCATGCTCACTCCCCCCGGCATGGGCGGAAAGTACCGCATCACGGGCGACAAGTACCCGCGCATGCGCCGCCCCCGGCGTCGCGGCAAACTGATCCTCGCTGCCACCGCTTCCGTGGTTGCCCTCGGGCTGGCCGGATGGGGCACGTTGCAGCTCATCGATGTCTTCACGGGCGGCGACAGGAAAGCCGGCGCCGCCGACCACAGGACGGACTGCCCGTCCGCCGAGCCGTCCGCGCCCGCCAAGGCGCTGCCGAATCCCGCGAAGATCACCGTCAACGTCTACAACGCGACACCGCGCAGCGGGCTCGCCAAGCAGGCCGCCGACGAGCTGAAGAAGCGCGGCTTCACCATCGGCAAGGTGGGGAACGCCTCGGCCGCGTACGACAAGAAGGTCGCCGGTCCGGGGGTGCTGCTGGGCGCCCCGTCGGCCACGAACGGCTCGTTCCCGGTCCTCGGTACGCAGTTGCAGGGGGTCGTTCCGAAGACCGACGCCCGCAGGACGGCGGACGTCGATCTGATTCTCGGTACGAAGTTCAAGGCGTTCAGCACGCCCCGGTCGGCCGCCGCGGCCCTCGCCGCCCTGGCGAAGCCGGCATCCGCACCGTCCTGCTGACGGCTGCCGGGTCGGCCCGGCAGCCCAGCACATCCCGCTCGGAGCTCTAGTCGACCGTGCCGTACATCCGGTCGCCCGCGTCACCGAGGCCCGGGACGATGTAGCCGTTCTCGTTGAGCCGCTCGTCGACCGAGGCGGTGACCACGGTCACCGGCGTACCCGCCAGCTCGCGCTCCATCACCTCGACGCCCTCGGGCGCCGCGAGCAGCACGACCGCGGTGACATCGTCCGCACCGCGCTTGATCAGTTCCTGAATGGCCGCGACCAGCGTGCCGCCGGTGGCCAGCATCGGGTCCAGGACGTACACCTGGCGGCCCGAGAGGTCCTCCGGCATCCGCGTCGCGTACGTGGACGCCTGGAGCGTCTCCTCGTCGCGGATCATGCCCAGGAAGCCCACCTCGGCGGTCGGCAGCAGCCGCACCATGCCGTCGAGCATGCCGAGACCGGCCCGCAGGATCGGTACGACCAGGGGGCGCGGGTACGACAGCTTGACACCGGTCGTCGGTGTGACCGGGGTCTCGATGTCGACCTGTTCGGTGCGCACATCCCGGGTGGCCTCGTAGGCGAGCAGGGTGACCAGCTCGTCGGCGAGCCGCCGGAAGGTCGGGGAATCGGTGCGCTTGTCGCGCAGGGTGGTGAGTTTGTGCGCGACCAGCGGGTGGTCGACGACGTGGATCCGCATGGGTTCAACAGTAACCGGGCCTCCCGCACCCGTGCGCTGGCATCAACCGCACGTTCGGAGGGAAGGTGGGGGCATACGGACCCAGCCTTGGGGTGATGAGCCGATGCCGGACGGGGAACAGCGGAAGCGGGGCCAGCCGGACACGCCGGCCCCGCGGGACGCGGAGGTCCAGCAGAACCCGCAAGAGGCCGACGCGGCGCGCCGCAGGCGGCGCGCCCAGTTCCTGCGCGAGCTCCATGAGGCGAAGGCGCTCCGCGACCGGGTCCAGCCGCGCCGGGCCAGGGCGGCCCGGATGCGCCAGGCCATGCGGATGCGGACCTTCCGCTGGTAGGTCGGACGGCGGCCCGGTGTCCCCCTGGTGGCGGTGTCCAGGAGAACTGATGGCCGACGCAACGTCCGAACTCCTCTCGCGAAGCCCATGTTTCTGCCACGATTCCGATGGGCGGGACGCAGGACAGCCGGGCCACCGACTGCCCTCCCGCCGGACCGACACCCCTATGACCAGTGGGAGAGTCACGGTGTACTTCGCCGCACTGCTCGCGCGCACCGAAGACGGGTGGGAAGCGAGCGACACGGAACTCGACGATGTGGAGACCCTGTCCGACCTGACGGATCTGGCCCGTGAAGCCTCGGTGGACGAGGACACGGTGCTCGTCTTCATCGAGCAGGAGGACGCCTGGTTCGGCGTCGTCCGGGTGGACGGTGAGGAGGACCCCCGGATCTTCATCTCGGACGCCACCGCCGCCGCCCGCTCCTCGTACGGGGAGATCCTGCTCACCGATGAACTGCTCGGCCGCGAACCCGGGGCCGAGGACACGATTGCCGCCCTCGAAGAGCTCGTCGGCCTGGACGGTACGGAGGACGGCGAGCCGGACATCACCCCCGACAACGACAACGACAACGACGATGATGACGACGACGAACTCGATGCCGACGCGGTACCGGCGGGCCCGCTCGGTGACACCGGGGTCCTGGCCGACCTCGGGCTCCCCGAGGCGGAGCTGCTGATGCTGCGCACGGACGCACTGGTGGAGATCGCGGACGCGCTGGGTGCGGCCGAGGTCCTGGAGACCGTCCGTTAGGGTCCGCGGGTGAGCGAACCACCGCACCCGCAAGGACCGCCCGAATCGCACGATCCCGTAGAAGACCCGCACGATCCCGTGAGAGACCCGTGGCGGGCGCACATGCGCCGCGCCCTGGCCGAGGCCGACCTGGCGGCGCGGGCCGGCGATGTGCCGGTCGGCGCCGTCGTGCTCGGCCCGGACGGCTCCCTGCTCGCCACGGGACACAACGAACGTGAGGCGACCGGCGACCCGACCGCGCACGCCGAGATCCTCGCCGTCCGCCGGGCCGCAGCGGCGCTCGGCCAATGGCGGCTGTCCGGATGCACCCTGGTGGTCACCCTGGAGCCCTGCACGATGTGCGCGGGCGCGCTGGTGCAGTCCCGCGTGGACCGGGTGGTCTACGGGGCGCGGGACGAGAAGGCGGGCGCGGCGGGCTCGCTCTGGGACGTCGTACGCGACCGCCGGCTCAACCACCGTCCCGAGGTGATCCACGGAGTGCTGGAGGACGTCTGCGCCGACCGGCTGACGGCGTTCTTCCGCGACCTCTGACCAGGCTTTCCCGCGGCCGCGGCCTGCTGCGGTGAATCGGATTTCGGCGGACGGCCGGGATGGTCTAAGCTCTCTCTCGGTAGCGTGTCCGAGCGGCCGAAGGAGCTCGCCTCGAAAGCGAGTGTGGGGAAACTCACCGAGGGTTCAAATCCCTCCGCTACCGCTCTTGTGAAGGGCCCGGCGCATCGCGTCGGGCCCTTCGAGTTTTCCGCACCGACACTCGCGAACACGGAACGGGTACGGGTACAGCTGTGGTCCCGGGCGCGACGGTCGTCGTACCCGGGACCACAGTCCGCGAAGTCCGGTCGGGGGAAGCGGCATCGGGGGGACAAGCCGCTTCCCCCGATGAGAACAGGCCCCTCAAGCCCCCGCCGCAGTCAGGGGGGAAGATCGCGGCGAGAACCCCACAGTGAGGTCCTGTTCCTCGCCCTGCGGATTCCTGCCGGATCCGCTGGGCTCACCGTCCATCCTGCGGCCTCGCAGAAGTCCTCAGGAGTGGGCAAAGGGCCCCGATCACCGGGCCCTTGGTCCTTAAAAGCTGTGTGAGTGGTCGGAAACATCAGAGGGATACGGCCATTCGTGCGGATAGAATCGCCCGACTGCACAGGGGATCGAAGGCGAGGCAGGGGCTGATGGTGCAAGCGAAGAAGATAGCTCTCTACGTGATAGTCGTCTTCGTGCTGTACACGATCATCACGTCCCCGGCCCGGGCGGCGGATCTTGTCCAGGTAGGGTTCGAGGGCGTTTCGAGTGCCGCACAGGGCGTCGGCGACTTCATGTCCGAGCTCGTGAAGTAGGAGTACCCCATGATCCGCCATCTGGTCCTGTTCAAGCTGAACGACGGCGTCGAGCGGGACGACCCGCGGGTCGTCGCCGGGGCGAAGGCCTTCCAGGAGCTGGCGGGGCAGGTCCCCGAGCTGGAGTTCTGGGAGTGCGCCTGGAACATCACCGACCGGCCGATCGCGTACGACTTCGCCATCAACTCCGCGGTCGCCGACGAGAACGCCCTGAAGCGCTACATCGAGCACCCCGCCCATCAGGCCGCCGCCGCGCAGTGGCGCGCGTTCGCCACCTGGGTGATCGCCGACTATCCGTTCTGATCCGCCCGGTCCGGCCGAACCGCCTGATACAACCGGTCTCCTGAGCCCCTCGCCACCACGGCGAGGGGCTTTTCTTAGTGTTTAAACCAAGTTGACCCCAACACGACGCTATACGGTGCTTGCACACAGTGGACATGTCTTGTGATGCTATGACCGCTTTTGACGGATGAGTTGACCGAAGTTGACCGCAAAGGGGTGGCGTCACCGTGCCGGCCAGTACAGCGCCTCAAGTGCCTCCCCAGACCGTCCAGACCGTTGAGACAGTCCAGACTGTCGAGGCAGCGCAGACCGTCGAGGCAGCACAGACCGTCCAGACCGAGACGCCCGACAGCACGACTCCGCCCGCCAGGACCAGGGGTGCGGACACCAGGGCGCTCACACAGGTCCTTTTCGGGCAGCTCAAGAACCTGGAGCCGGGGACCCCGGAGCACGGCCGCGTACGGGCGGCGCTGATCGAGGCGAACCTCCCCCTGGTGCGGTACGCCGCGGCGCGCTTCCGGAGCCGCAACGAGCCGATGGAAGACGTCGTCCAGGTCGGCACGATCGGTCTGATCAACGCCATCGACCGGTTCGACCCCGAACGCGGTGTCCAGTTCCCGACCTTCGCGATGCCGACCGTCGTCGGAGAGATCAAGCGGTACTTCCGGGACAACGTACGGACCGTCCACGTCCCGCGCCGGCTGCACGAGCTCTGGGTCCAGGTCACCGGCGCCACCGAGGATCTGACGACCGCTCACGGCCGCTCTCCCACCACCGCGGAGATCGCCGAGCGGCTGAGGATCTCCGAGGACGAGGTGCTGGCCTGCATCGAGGCCGGCCGTTCCTACCACGCGACCTCACTGGAAGCCGCGCAGGAGGGCGACGGACTGCCCGGCCTGCTGGACCGGCTCGGCTACGAGGACCCGGCCCTCGCCGGGGTCGAACACCGCGACCTGGTCCGGCATCTGCTCGTACAGCTGCCCGAGCGCGAGCAACGCATCCTGCTGCTGCGCTACTACAGCAATCTGACGCAGTCACAGATCAGCGCCGAACTGGGGGTCTCCCAGATGCATGTGTCAAGGCTGCTGGCCCGTAGTTTCGCCCGACTTCGATCCGCAAACAGGATCGAGGCGTAACCGGAACGGGTAGATCACTCGAAGTCCGGTTCGGGACGGCCGAAATGCCGCGCACCCCCTGTTAACTGCACAGACGCCACAAAGACTTGTCGACATGTCACTACAGCGTGTTGCCGACATGTGACATTCTGCGGGAACCGCGTTTGCCGTGGCCTCGCCTCCGGTATTCAGGTGGAGGCTGCGTTCCTCCGATGGTCGCGGCTCAACGCGACCGTCCGCGACCTCAAGGGGGTGGCATGTCCGCAGAACAGGGCAGCTCGAAGGTGCTCACGCTCACGAAGAGCGCACCCGCACCCGTTGTGCTCACCAGCTCGCCGGAAGCCATCGACACCCGCACTCTGTCCCGCTCCCTGTTCCTGCGGCTCGCCGCGCTGGGGCCCGCACCGGGCCCCGATGGAACGGACAGCCCGGAGCGTGCCTACGTACGGGACACACTCATCGAGCTCAACCTCCCGCTGGTGCGTTACGCCGCGGCGCGGTTCCGGAGCCGTAACGAGCCGATGGAGGACATCGTCCAGGTCGGCACGATCGGCCTGATCAAGGCGATCGACCGGTTCGACTGCGAACGGGGCGTCGAATTCCCGACGTTCGCCATGCCGACCGTCGTCGGGGAGATCAAGCGCTTCTTCCGCGACACCTCGTGGTCGGTGCGCGTCCCGCGCCGGCTCCAGGAGCTGCGGCTCGCGCTGACCAAGACCAGCGACGAACTCGCCCAGAAGCTCGACCGCTCGCCGACCGTGCCGGAGCTGGCCAAGGCACTCGGCGTCTCCGAGGAGGACGTGGTCGACGGACTGGCCGTCGGCAACGCGTACACCGCCTCCTCGCTGGACTCGCCCTCTCCCGAGGACGACGGCGGCGAGGGCTCCCTCGCGGACCGGCTGGGATACGAGGACTCGGCGCTGGAGGGTGTCGAGTACCGCGAATCGCTCAAGCCGCTGCTGGCCAAGCTTCCGCCGCGCGAGCGCCAGATCATCATGCTGCGGTTCTTCGCCAACATGACCCAGTCCCAGATCGGCGAGGAGGTCGGCATCTCTCAGATGCATGTCTCACGCCTGCTGACCCGTACGCTCGCCCAGCTCAGGGAGGGGCTCATCGCCGACTGACCGCCGCGGACTGCCGCACCGTGGCACGAGGGTTCCGATTTGACGGGCCGTCAGCCACACTGGCGCGATGCGACGTCAGATACTCGACTCGACCGGCCGCCGGGGCACCGTGATCGCCGCCTCGGCGGCCGTGCTGTGTCTGGGCGGCGCGCTGGCCGCCTGCGGTGGCGGGACGGCGGACGACGGCTATGTGGCGGTCGGCGCGGCGGGCACGGGCCCCGAGAGAGCGCCGTCGGGAGCCGTGGCGCCGTCGGGGAAGGTGACACTGGTGCCGCTGGACAGGGGCGGCAAGGGCAGCGGGAGTGCCGGAGGCCGGGCCGACGGCGGCACGCCTTCGCCGGGCGTCTCGGCCGACGGTGACGACTCCGGAGGAACGAGCGCTTCCGGAGGGACGAGCACTGCGGGCGGCGGGACCTCCCGGCCGCCCGGCACGTCCGGCACAACCGGACCGGGCGCAGGCGATGCAGCCGGCGGTACAGGTGGTACGACCGGCCCCGGAGGCGGCTCCACGGCCCCCGCAACCCCGTCGGCACCCGGCACCACCACGCCCGCGGGGCCTGCCGTGCTGGTGGTGGGTGCCCCCGAGCGGGCGGCCGCGGACGAGCGCTGGTGCGAAAAGGTGACCGTGGAGTTCCGCAACACCGGCGGATCACCGGCGCTTTCGGGCACTGTCACCTTCGCCACGCACATCATCGGCGGGCTGGGGATCGACTGGGCGACCATCGAGTCGTCCGGGCCGCTGCCCGCGCCGATCGACGCGGGAGCGGCGCGGACGAAGACGTACACCGTCTGCGTGGACGCCTGGCGGGTGCCCCTGGGTATGCATGTCGAGACCCGGGACGTCACCGCCGTATTGAAGTGACAGGTGGAGGCAGGAGGTACGGAGGAACCTGGGCGCCGGTCAGCCGAGCGCGAGCCAGGCGACCGCCGCGAGGACGACGATCACCGCGACGACGGTGACGATCACCCCGGTCTTCGGTCCGGACGAGGCGGCCGGCTGCTGCCGGCGCTGCGGCTCGCCCTCGTCGACGAAGGCGCGGAACATCTGGGTGCTGCCCGCGGGGTCGTAATTGCCCTCGGGGCCCTGGGGGTTGCCATTTACCGGCGGCTGATTACGCATGAATGCATTCCCACTCGATCGGGTGAAGTGCTCGTCGGATACTGCGATATGAAGCCTGTGGAACTGTAGCGTCGTCACGTGGGAGAGGGGCCTGCGGCCAACGCTCGACCCCTCTCGCACCAGGGACTCTGCCCGCCACGGACTGGATCACGCGCGTGACGCGTGCCGCCGCCGGGGTGCGAAAGCGGAGAACCAGGTCATCCAAGACCGTTCGGGATGGCCCGCCAGACGCACAGCACCTCGCGCCGGGCGCCAAAGAACGGTCGTGTGCCATGGGTCAGGACCCTAGCGGTCCGGCGGCACCTTATGCCCCTACGGGGCGACGGCCGGGCCCCGAGTAACGCTCGGGGCCTACTGCCGTTTCGAGGCCACCGTCCGCACCTCCGGTGTGGCACGAGACACACCAGTCACGACCCACACCCCACACGCTGGGGCTTTGACCCGAGCCCTACTCAGCCTTTTGCTTTCCTTTACTTCTGCAAGTCCCGTTTCGTTTGCCTGCAGCAACCAACAGCTTCTATGGTTGCCCTAAGCAACAAGATGAACTCGGTGAGATGTCTGGGGGGCCCGTGGCCGTACGAAGTCAGTACGAGGAACTGGCCCGGCAGCTCAGCGCCATCGGGGCCGTCAAGCGGGGTCTCGCCCGCATGCTGCCCCCCGAGTGCCCGGCCGGCTCCGCCGGCGTACTGGCACTTCTCCGTGAGCACGGCGAAATGCGGATCAGCGGACTCGCCGAGCTGATGGCCGTCGACATGTCGGTGACCAGCCGTCATGTCGCCCACGCGGCAGAGCGCGGCTGGATCGAACGGTCCTCGGACCCGGCGGACAAGCGGTCCCGCATCCTGCGGCTGACCCCCGCCGGACACGACGTGCTCAGCGATCTGAACCGCCGGACCACCGAAATGTTCATCCACAACCTCTCCGACTGGTCCGACGACGACGTCGGACAGCTCAACACGCTGTTGGCCCGGCTGCGCGACAGTTTCGCCTGTCGCGGCCCCGGAGGGTGCGCCCCCGGGAAGCACACCGGCGACTGCCGTTCCCGGCCTGCCGACAGCAACAACGACTCGCACACCCGTACACCCGTGTAACAGAAGCAAAGACAAGGAACTCAATGGCTACGACCACACCGACCGGTGTGCGGGGCGGCCACGCCAAGCACGGGGGATCATCCGATCCCTCCGACGGCACGCCGATGACACACCGGCAGATCATGGAAGCGCTCGCCGGGCTGCTGCTCGGCATGTTCGTCGCGATTCTGTCGTCCACCGTCGTTTCCAACGCTCTGCCGGAGATCATCTCCGACCTCGGCGGCGGCCAGAGCGCCTACACCTGGGTCGTCACGGCCTCGCTGCTGGCGATGACCGCGACGACCCCCCTGTGGGGCAAGCTCTCCGACCTGTTCAGCAAGAAGCTGCTGGTTCAGATAGCCCTCGTCATCTACGTCGCGGGCTCGGTCGTCGCCGGTATGTCGACCAGCAGCGGCATGCTGATCGCCTGCCGTGTCGTCCAAGGCGTCGGCGTGGGTGGCCTCTCCGCCCTCGCGCAGATCGTGATGGCCGCGATGATCGCCCCGCGCGAGCGCGGTCGCTACAGCGGCTACCTCGGCGCGGTCTTCGCCGTCGCCACCGTCGGTGGCCCGCTGCTCGGCGGTGTCATCACGGACACCAGCTGGATGGGCTGGCGCTGGTGCTTCTACGTAGGTGTGCCGTTCGCGGTCATCGCGCTGATCGTGCTCCAGAAGACCCTGAAGCTCCCGGTCGTCAAGCGTGAGGTCAAGGTCGACTGGACCGGTGCCTTCTTCATCAGCGCCGCCGTCTCGCTGCTGCTCCTCTGGGTCACCTTCGCGGGCGACAAGTACGACTGGCTGTCCTGGCAGACCGGCGTGATGCTCGCGGGTTCCCTGATCCTCGCCCTGCTCTTCGTCTTCACCGAGTCCCGGGCCAGCGAGCCGATCATCCCGCTGCGTCTCTTCCGTAACCGCACCATCACGCTGGCCTCGCTGGCCTCGCTGTTCGTCGGTATCGCGATGTTCGCGGGCACCGTCTTCTTCAGCCAGTACTTCCAGCTGGCGCGCGGCAAGTCGCCGACGATGTCCGGCGTCATGACGATCCCGATGATCACCGGCCTCTTCCTCTCCTCGACGATCTCGGGCCAGGTCATCACCAAGACGGGCCGCTGGAAGGCCTGGCTGGTCAGCGGTGGTTTCCTGGTCACCGCCGGGCTCGGGATGCTGGGCACCATCCGGTACGACACGACGTACTGGCACATCGCGGTCTACATGTTCGTGATGGGTCTCGGCATCGGCATGATGATGCAGAACCTGGTACTCGCCACGCAGAACCAGGTCGCTCCGTCCGACCTCGGCTCGGCCAGCTCCGTCGTCACCTTCTTCCGTTCCCTCGGTGGTGCGATCGGCGTCTCGGCGCTGGGCGCCGTCATGGCGAACCGCGTCACCCACTACGTCAAGGACGGCCTCGCCGAGCTCGGCCCCAAGGGCGCGGCCATGGGCCACAGCGGCACCGGCGGCGGGGGCATCCCCGACCTGGACAAGCTGCCCGCGCCGTTCCGTACGGTCGTGGAGAGCGCCTACGGGCACGGTGTCGGCGATGTCTTCCTGTACGCCGCTCCGGCCGCGCTGCTCGCCTTCCTGATCACCATCTTCATCAAGGAGGTCGCGCTGAGGACGAACGCCGCGAACGACGCCCCGGCCACGGCCGAGGCCCCCGTCACGGAGCCGGCCGCCGCTGCCGCACCGGTCTCCCGGGCAACGGCCCCGTCCGCCCCGGTCTCCTCGGTCGCCACCCTGGAAGCCCCGGTCGCCACCCTGCAGGGCACCGCCGTGCACGGTGTGGTGCGCGGCGCCGAGGGCGCACCCGTCGCCGCGGCCGCCGTCACGCTGATCTCGCTGGCCGGCCGGCAGCTGGGGCGCTCCGTCGCCCAGGCCGACGGCAGCTACGGTCTGGACGCGCCGGGCTCCGGCAGCTACGTCCTGATCGCGTCCGCCGACGGCTTCCAGCCGCAGGCGTCCACCGTGGTCGTCGGTGAGGAGCCGCTCTCGTACGACATCCTGCTCTCGGGTACGAGCGGCCTGGCCGGGATCGTGCGGACCGCCGAGACCGCTGCGCCGGTCGAGGGTGCCATGGTCATCGTGACCGATGTGCGCGGCGATGTGCTGGCCACCGGCAAGTCCGGTGCGACGGGCGAGTTCACCTTCGGTGAGCTGGTCCCCGGTTCGGTGACCGTCGCGGTGAACGCCGCAGGGTTCCGTCCGATGGCGCTGCCGGTGGAGATCGGTGGCCAGGGCGTCACCCGGATCGAGGCCGCACTGCAGTCCGGTGCGCTGGTGCAGGGCGTCGTGCGGGCCGGTTCCGGCCGGCGGCCGCTGCCGGACGCCCGGGTCACGCTGGTCGACGCGGCGGGCAATGTGGTCGCCACCTCGACGACCGGGGACGACGGGGCGTACGCCTTCGCCGACCTGGACGCGGGCGAGTACTCGGTCATCGCGACCGGTTACCCGCCGGTGGCCGGCGCGCTGACCGTGGCCGGTCGCGGCGTCGACGGCCACGACATCGAGCTCGCCCACCCCGGCGAGTAACCACAGACCCCTGGCGGGTCGGCGTTTCGAGCGGAGACGCTGTACCGGCTGGTGGAAATGGGCCCCGGTGGCGGGGACGGCAGGCAGGGGACGGCCTGCCGTCCCCTGCCCCGGGGCCCGACTCATTGAGTCATTGAGCAAGGAGAGAAAACGGGATGGGACTTCGCGCACAGGTACGGACGCGGGACGGCTGGGCGGTCCAGCACGCGGTCGTGACGGTCACCGACACGACCGGCGCGCAGGTGCTGCGGGCCACTGCCGACGAGGACGGGGCGGTGCGGACCGACACTCCCCTGCAGGCCGGCGCGTACACAGTGATCGTCACGGCGGTCGGGTACGCCCCCGCCGCCTCCACCGCCCTCGTCACCGCGAGCGGGCGGGTCGAGGCCGGCACGGTGGTGCTGGCCCGCCAGGGCGGTGTGGAGCTGCCGCCGCCGGGCGCCTGGTCGCTGGACCCGGCGCACTCCTCGGTGGGTGCGGTCGCGCAGCACCTGGGGATCTCCAGCGTGCACGGCCGGTTCACCGGGTTCGGCGGCCGGATCGAGATCGCGCAGGACATCCAGCAGTCCCGGGTCGACGCCGTCATCAGCGCGGCCAGCATCGACACCGGCAACGACATGCGCGACAAGCACCTGCGCTCGCCGGACTTCCTGGACTCGGACCGGTTCCCGGAGATCACGTACCGCTCGAACGGGCTGACCCCGGCAGGCCCCGACCGCTGGCTGGTCAACGGCGAGCTGTCGCTGCACGGCGTCGTGCGCCCGGTCGACCTGAACCTGAGCTACCTCGGGACGGGCCCGGACCCGTGGGGCGGGGTGCGTGCGGCCTTCAGCGCAACGGCGGAGCTGCGCCGCGAGGACTTCGCCATGAACTACAACCAGGTGGTACAGGCAGGCATCTCGGCGATCGGTACGACGCTGCGGGTGGAGCTCGACATCCAGGCCGTGCAGGGTGAGTCCCTGCCGTCGTAGTCTGCGGACATGGCACCCGACATCGCGACGAACACCGCCGTGGAACTCGACGAGTTGCTGGCTTTCGTACGGCCCAGGCACCGGGCGATCCTGCTGACCACCCGGTCCGACGGCCGCCCCCAGGGCTCCCCGCTGGCCTGCGGCGTCGACGACGCAGGACGGATCGTCGTCTCGACCTACCCCGAACGGGCCAAGACCCGCAACGCGAAACGGGACGAGCGGGTCAGCGTGATCGTCCTGTCCGACGACTGGAACGGGCCGTGGGTGCAGATCGACGGCTCGGCCGAGGTGATCGACTCACCGGATTCGGTCGAGCCGCTCGTCGAGTACTTCCGGAACATCTCGGGTGAGCACCCGGACTGGGACGAGTACCGGGCGGCCATGGTGAAGCAGGGGAAGTCGATCATCCGGATCACTCCGGAGCGCTGGGGTCCGGTCGCCACCGGCGGCTTCCCCGCCCACCTGGCGCCCGGCAGCTGACGGCCGGATGCGCTCTCGGACACAGGAACATGTTCCGGCGCCGGGCCTGCTCGCGCGGGCCCGGCTGCTGGCCGCGCCGACGGTGGACGCCTCCGTCGTCCGCGAGCTGGAGCGGATCAGCGGCCGCTCCGTGGAACAGGGTTCTTCCGGCACTGTGCCGGAGGAACCCTTCATCTATGTCGGGGCCTCGCTGCCGGACGCGCTGCGGGGCGGGTCGCTGGTGTGGTTCCACAGCGTGAACGCCGGTACGGACGCCCTGCTGGCCGCCGGACCGTGGCCGTCCGGGGCACTGCTCACCCGCACAGTGGGCCGCATGGGGGAGCGGATCGCCCAGTACGTGCTGGCCTGGGTGCTCGCCGACTGCCAGTCCGTCCCCGAGTTCGCCGCCCAGCACGCACGGGCCGAGTGGCGCCGTACCCCCTCCGAACTCGCTGCCGGCCGGACGGCCGTGATCTACGGGACCGGCCGCATCGGCTCGGCCGTCGCCGCTCTGCTGCGCAGGTGCGGCATCCGGACCGTGGGCGTCGGGCGCGGGGCGCGTACGGCGGTGGCGGGATTCGACCGGGTCGTCGGGGCGGACGACGACGCACAGCCTCTCGCCGAGGCGCGGTGGGTGGTCACCACGCTGCCGCTGACCCCCGCGACGGACAGGTTCTTCGGGACGGACCGGTTCGCGGGCATGGACGACGCCACGTTCATCAACGTCGGCCGGGGCGCGACGGTGGACCTGCAGGCGCTGGAGGCCGCGCTGCACGCCGGTGCGGTGGGGCGCGCGGTGCTCGACGTACTGCCCGAGGAGCCCGCCGCACCCGGCGACCGGTGCTGGCAGCTGCCCCGTACGGTGATCACCTCGCACTCCGCGGGCATCACGGCGGACGAGGACATCGTCATCGACTTCGCCGCGTGCTGGGAGGCGATGGCACAGGGGCGGGTGCCGGGAACGGCCGTGGATGTGGGGCGCGGGTACTGAGGGACGTACGGGACGAGCAGGATCTCAGCGGTCCCGCATCGCCTCGATGCCCGCGATCAGCAGGTCCAGGGCGAAGGTGAAGTCCCGGTCGCGCATCTCCTCGACCGTGTCGCCGCCGCGGGCGTCCATCAGGTCCTGCGAGGACTCGACGATCCGGCTGAGCTGCGGCTGGCTCCGGATGGCGCCCATCGCCTGCTGGAAGAACTCGTCCTGGCTGACCCCCGTCTCCGCGCTGCGTTGCACGAAGTGGGCCTCGATGGTGCCGAATCCGTACACGAACTGGAAGACCGCGGAGAGCGCGCCCGTCTGCTGGTGCAGCGGCAGCCCCGTCGCCCGGATCACGTCCTGGATGGCGTGCGAGAACAGCATCGAGTGCGGGCCCATGTTGAGGAAGTGACCGGCGAGCGGCGACACCCAGACATGTCGGACCAGCAATTCCCGGTAGGATATGGCCAGTTCGCGCAGGCGCTCGTGCCAGTGCGCGTCCTCGCGAGGAGGCGCGATCTCGCTGTAGACCGAGTCGAGGGCCAGCTCCAGCAGATCGTCCTTGGTGTCCACGTACCAGTAGAGGGACATCGCGGTGACGTCCAGCTCGGCGGCGAGCCGTCGCATGGAGAACTTGGCGAGGCCCTCCGCGTCCAGCAGCCGGACCGTAGCCGCGGTGATCCTGTCCCGGCCGAGACCGGCCGGCTGGTCCGATTTACGGGTGCGCGACGGTGCCCGCTGCTCCAGCCACACACTGGTCCTGGCGGGGTTCTTCACACGGTCGGCCGCGGACACCATGGCGCACTCTCCTCGTCTTGCCGGCGGGACGAACCGGGTGCGTACTCATGCGCACGAAGCGGATTCGTACGGTCCGGTGCGCCCCGCCTCGATGCTATGCCGCTGCCGCTGCCCCGGCCGAGTCCGTCCGAGCAGATTCTGCCCGCTCCGCGCGGCGCAGGAGTGCCGCGGCCAGCAGGCCGCCGGCCAGCACCGCCACCGCTCCGACCAGCTGGCTGGTCTCCAGTCCCGAGGCGAAGGCGTCCGTGATCCGTGCCCGCTCGCCGTCGTCGGTGGCCGAGGCCAGCGCGGCGGGCAGCGAGGCGGCCCCGACGGCCGCGGGCACGAGCGCCGCGAACCGGGAGTTGAGCACCGCGCCGAGGACGGCGACGCCCAGACCGTTGCCGAACTCGGCGAGCGTGCCGTTGACCCCGGCGCCCACGCCCGCCTTCTCCGGCGGAATGGCGCTCATGATCGCGTTGGCCATGGCGGGCATGGCGAGCGCGATGCCCGCGCCCATCACGACCAGGCCGAGCAGCATGCCGCCGTAGCCGTTGCCGCCGAGCAGCGCGATCGCGGCGAGGCCCGCGGCCAGCAGGCTCATCCCGGCCGCGATGGTGACGGGCGTGCCCAGCTTGGGCACCAGCCTGGCACCCAGCCCGGTGAGGTTGAGCGCGACGACGCTCAGCGCCAGCGGAGCCGTACGCAGACCGGCCTCCAGCGGCCCGTAGCCGAGGACGAACTGGAGCTGCTGGGTGAGCAGGAAGAGCGAGCCGCCCATCCCGAAGGCGACCAGGATCGCGCCCGCGACCGCCCCAATGAACTTCTGGTTCCGGAAGAAGTGCATGTCCAGCATCGGGTACGGGATGTGCAGCTCCCACAGCACGAACCCGGCGAGGACGGCGACCCCGATGAAGGCGGTCAGCAGCACCCGGCCCGACGTCCAGCCGTGCTCCGGGCCGGAGATGATCGCGTACACGACGGATGCCATACCGATGGTGGAGAGCAGCGCGCCGAACAGGTCGGGGCGCTCACCACTGGGGTTCTTGGACTCCGGGACGAGCCGCACGACGGCGGCCAGGCCGATGACCGCGACGGGGATGTTGATCAGGAAGATCGCGCCCCACCAGAAGTGGTCGAGCATCACTCCGCCGATCAGCGGTCCGACGGCGAAGCCGAGCGAGCTGACGGTCGACCAGATGCCGATCGCCTTCACCCGCTCGGAGTCGTCGAAGATCTGCACGACGACGGCCAGGGTCGTCGTCATCAGCAGCGCACCGCCGATGCCCATGCCCGCCCGGGCGGCGATCAGCTGCGAGGACGACTGGGCCAGTCCGGCCGCCAGCGAACCGATGCCGAACAGGGCGAGCCCCGCGACCAGCATCTTCTTGCGGCCGTAGCGGTCGGCGGAGCTGCCGGCCGTGAGCAGCAGACCCGACTGGACCAGCGAATAGGCGTTGATCATCCACTGCACATCGGCGGTGGAGGCGTCCAGCTCCTGGGTAAGGGAGGGGATCGCGACGTTGAGCACGGTGTTGTCGAGCAGCACGGTGAGCTGGGCGAGGCAGATGACGCCGAGGATCAGCCAGCGTTGCGGGTGGCTCGGCGGCGAGAGGCGGTTCTGCTCGGCGGCGGTCGCCGTCATGCGGACTCCTGATTCCTTATACGGTGTACGAGTTCAAGATGTACACCGTATAGCTCGCCCCATACGGTTTACACCACATTTCCGCGCGATACCGTGCTCGCCGCTGATCCGACAAGGACTGGAGTGGTATGTCACTGCGTCGTACGGTGGAAGTGCTCATCACAGCGGGCCTGTTGGGCACCGCCCTCGCGCCGCCCGCATCGGCCGCCGGGCAGGGGCATACGGTGCCGCTGCGCGTGGCCACGTACAACATCCATGCGGGCGCCGGCATGGACAACGTCTTCGATCTCGACCGGCAGGCAGCCGAGATCCGCTCACTGGACGCCGATGTGATCGGGCTCCAGGAGGTCGACGTCCACTGGGGTACCCGCAGCGAGTGGCGTGATCTGGCGGCCGAGCTGGCCGAGCGGCTGCACATGCAGGTCTCGTTCGCCCCGATCTACAGCCTCGATCCGGAGACTCCCGGTGCGCCCCGGCGCGAGTTCGGGGTCGCGGTGCTGTCCAGGTACCGGATCGTGAGCGCCGGGAACCACGAGATCACCCGGCTCTCCACCCAGGACCCGAACCCGGTTCCGGCCCCCGCGCCCGGCTTCGGCGAGGTGGTCCTGCGGGTGAAGGGGCTGCCCGTGCATGTGTATGTGACGCATCTCGACTACCGCGCCGACCCGTCCGTGCGGACCGCCCAGGTCGCCGACACCCGCCGGGTCATGGCCGAGGACGAGGCACCGGGGCGGCAGAAGGTGCGGCAGATCCTGCTCGGCGACTTCAACGCGGCACCGGCCGCTCCCGAACTCGCCCCGCTGTGGAAGGAGCTGACGGACATCGAGCCCGGCGGGCCGACATACCCGGCGCAGGATCCGGTGCAGCGGATCGATTACGTGGCGGTGTCGAAGGATTCCGTACGGGTACGCGACGCGGCGGTGGCCGAGACGCTTGCCTCGGACCACCGCCCGGTTGTCGCTGATCTGCTGCTGCGGCGCTGAGCCTTTACTCGCTGCTCTTCGGCCGGGTCAGGTCGTAGAAGGTGGCGCTGCCGGCCGTGACCTCCTTGAAGTTCTTCTCCACCCAGGAGGAGATCTGTGACGAGGTGCCGCTGTTGCCGCCGCCTCCGCCCATTCCGCCCGTTCCGCTCGCGATGAAGTAGTGGATCCTGCCGTCCTCGACGTACTTCTTGAACTGGGAGAGCGTCGGGGACGGGTCACTGCCGTTGAAGCCGCCGATCGCCATCACCGGGTCGCCGGTGGCGAGTTGGTAACTCGCGGCGTTCTGCGAACCGATGGCTGCGGCGGCCCAGGTGTAGTCGCCGGCGTTCTTCTCCAGGAGCTTCTCGGCCGTGGCGCTGACGGACGAGCCGTTGAGGAGACCGCCCATGCCGCCGCCTCCTGGGGCGCCGCCTTCGCCCATGCCGCCGGGTGCGGTGCCGGTGCCGGGTGCGGTGCCGGTGCCGGGCATGGTTCCCGGCTGCCGGCCGTTCTGCTGATTGCCGCCCTGGCCGCCCGTCGGAGGCTGACCCATGCCGCCGCCCTGCTGGTTGCCCTGGCCGGGAGGCCGCATTCCACCGCGCATGCCACCGCCACCGCCGGGGCCGCCCCGGCCGCCACCGGGACCGCCCATGGAGCTGGCGCCGGACGGGCCGGCCGTGACGATCGAGCCCTGATGCCCGGTGTTCAGCGTGCTGAGGGTGTACGCCGTCGGACCCGCCAGCGACGCAACGAAGCTCACCACCACCGCTGCGAGCGCCAGTCGACGTCCGAGACGCGCGGCGAGCAGCAGGCCCGCCGCGCCCGCCGGACCGCCGATGAGAACGGCCCAGCGCAGCCACGGCAGATAGTCCGGGGTCCGCCCCAGCAGGACGTACGACCAGAACGCGGTCACCGCGACCGTGACGCCGAGCGCCCCGCCGGCCCACCACCGGGCCCGTTCCTCCCACAGGACCGTGGCACCCATACCGACGAGCGCCGCGAGGTACGGCGCCAGGGCGACCGTGTAGTACTGGTGGAAGATGCCGGCCATGAAGCTGAAGACGACCGCCGTCATCAGCAGCGAGCCGCCCCAGGCGAGGAACGCCGCACGGGCGGTGTCGGTCCGCTTGGCCTTCCACGTCAGCCAGACGCCCGCGACGAGCAGGATCAGCGCGGCGGGCAGCAGCCAGGAGATCTGGCCGCCGATCTCGGAGTTGAACATCCGGCCGATGCCGGTCTCCCCCCACTGACCGCCGGACTGGCCACCGCCGCCGCCCCCGCCGCCTCCGACACTGCCGGTCTCGTCGCCGTTGATCCGGCCGAGGCCGTTGTAGCCGAAGGTCAGCTCCAGGAAGGAGTTGTTCTGCGAGCCGCCGATGTACGGACGCGACGAGGCGGGCCACAGCTCGACGATCGCCACCCACCAGCCGCCCGCGACGACCATCGCGAGCGCCGAGAGGCCGAGTTGGCCGAGCCGCTTGCGTACGGAGACCGGCGCGAACACCGCGTACAGCACGGCCAGCGGCGGCAGGATCAGGAACGCCTGCAGGGTCTTGGACAGGAACGCGAAACCGACCGCGACGCCCGCCCACACCAGCCACTTGGTCCGGCCGTTCTCCATCGCACGCAGCACGCAGTAGACGGTGACGGTCATCAGCAACGCCAGCAGCGCGTCCGGGTTGTTGAAGCGGAACATCAGCGCGGTGACGGGCGTGAGCGCGAACGCCGCCATCGCGATCAGTCCGGCGACGGCGTTGAAGCGGCGGCGTACGGCCGCGTACAGCACCCCGGCCGTGGCCACCCCCATCAGCACCTGCGGGGCCAGGACCGCCCACGAACCGAGGCCGAAGATCCGCACGGACAGGGCCATCGGCCAGAGCGTGGCCGGGGGCTTGTCGACCGTGATCGCGTTGGCCGCGTCCAGCGAGCCGAAGAAGAATGCCTTCCAGCTCTGGCTGCCCGCCTGGACGGCCGCGGAGTAGAAGGAGTTGGCGTACCCGGAGGCGCTGAGGTTCCACAGGTACGCGAGCGCGATGACCAGCAGCATGGCCAGGAAGGCGGGCCGCGCCCAGCGCGGGTCCTCGGGCCTGCCCCGCCACACACGGTGCGCCAGGGGCTTGTTCGGGCGCGCGTGGCCGGCCCCGGCGGCCGGTGGCGGGGGCGTCGGCGCATCCGGCGGGGCCGGAAGGTGGTCGGGATGCAGCGTGGTCATCGGACGTTCCCCAGTTCGTGGTGAGTGTCATCGGCGCGCCCGGCCGAGGCGGGAGCCGCAGCGGCCCGCTCAGGGAAGACCCAGGCGCGGAAGAGCAGGAACCGCAGCACCGTCGCCGCGAGGTTGGCCGCGATCAGTACGGCGAGTTCCGTGCCGTGCGACGGCGATCCGGACGCCGCTCCCAGTGCGGCCAGCGAGCCGCTGGTCAGCGCGAGACCGATGGCGAAGACGACCAGGCCCTGCGCCTGCTGGCGTACGGCTCCGCCCCGGCCGCGTACTCCGAAGGTGAGCCTCCGGTTGGCTGCCGTATTGGCGACGGCCGACACCAGCAGCGCGCCGCCGTTGGCGATCTGCGGGCCGACGCCCAGCCGGAAGAGCGAGTACAGAGCGAGATAGAACAGCGTGGAGAGCGTGCCGACGACACAGAACCCGACGAGCTGCCGGGCCAGGCCGCGCGGCACCCCGCTCAGAGCGCGGTCGCGCGGATCGTCCCCGAAGGGCCGGGCCAGCCGGTCCAGCGGCAGTGCGCCGACCACCAGCGCCCGCCCCACCCGCCACACGCCTTTCAGGTCCTCGGTCGCGGTCCGCACGATGTGGACGGTGGAGTCGGGATCGTCGACCCAGTCGACCGGCACCTCGTGGATACGCAGCCCGGCGCGCTCGGCGAGCACCAGCATCTCGGTGTCGAAGAACCACCCCGTGTCCTCGACCATCGGCAGCAGCCGCTGCGCGACCTCACGCCGGATGGCCTTGAACCCGCACTGCGCATCGCTGAACCGGGCGGCCAGCGACGAGCGGAGAATGAGGTTGTAGGCGCGCGAGATGAACTCCCGCTTCGATCCGCGCACCACCCGCGAGCTGCGCGCCAGCCGCGAGCCGATCGCCAGGTCCGAGTGGCCCGAGATCAGCGGTGCGACCAGCGGCAGCAGCGCGTTGAGGTCGGTGGAGAGATCGACGTCCATGTACGCCAGGACCGGGGCGTCCGAGTGCGACCAGACGGTGCGCAGCGCCCGCCCACGGCCCTTCTCCTCCAGCCGGTACGAACGCACCCGGGGCAGCGCCGCCGCGAGCCGGGCCGCGACCTGCGGTGTCCGGTCGGTGCTCGCGTTGTCCGCGACGGTGATCCGGAAGGCGTACGGGAAGGTGCGCGCCAGATGGTCGTGCAGGCGCAGCACACACGGTTCGAGGTCCTTCTCCTCGTTGTAGACGGGGATCACCACATCGAGTACGGGTGCACCTGCCGCATCGACCGCTCCGGCGAGGAGGTGGTCCCGGGCCGGCAGGGTGCTCCAAGGAGTGTCGGTTCGCATGCCATCGACACTCGCCAACCCCGCTGTCACGCCGATGTGCTGAGCCTGTCCCCCTGCTGTGAGTGCGGCAGGACCGGAGGCACCGCGGGCAGATGGACCGCGAACACCGTGCGTCCCGGGACCGAGGACACCGCCACCCGGCCGCCGTGCGCGGCGACGACGGCCTGCACGATGGCGAGCCCGAGCCCGGTGGAACCCGCGTGGCGGGAGCGCGAGGCATCACCGCGCGCGAACCGTTCGAAGACATGCGGCAGCAGCTCCGGCGGAATGCCGGGCCCGTCGTCCTGGACCTCCAGGGTCACCCAGGGGTGTCCGGCCGTGGCACGCACCCGCACGGTGACAGTGGTGCCGGGCGGGGTGTGCGTACGGGCGTTCGCCAGCAGATTGACCAGCACCTGATGGAGCCGGGTCGGATCGCCGTACACGGTCGCGGGCTCGTCCGGCAGTTCGAGGCGCCAGTGGTGATCCCCCTGCCCGGCGGCGCGGGCATCGCTCACCGCGTCGACGACGACCGGGGAGAGATCGGTGCTCTCGTGGCTGAGCGGGCGCCCGGCATCCAGGCGGGCGAGCAACAGCAGATCCTCCACCATGCCCGTCATCCGCTCCGCCTCGGACTCGATGCGCCCCAGGGCGTGCCGGGTGTCGGGGCCGGTCTCCTCGCGGCCGCGCCGGGTCAGTTCGGCGTATCCACGGATCGAGGCGAGCGGGGTGCGCAGCTCATGGCTGGCGTCCGCGACGAACTGACGTACCCGCGTCTCGCTCTCCTGTCGCACCTCCAACGCCGAACCGACATGGCCCAGCATCCGGTTGAGCGCCGCACCCACCTGCCCGACCTCGGTCCGCGGATCGGCCTCGGCCTCCGGAACCCGCTCCAGGGGGGCCACCTCACCGCTGTGCAGCGGGAGCTCGGATACCCGGGTCGCGGTGGCGGCGACACGGCGCAGCGGCCGCAGCGCGACACCGACCATGGCGGCGCCCGCGATACCGGCCGCGATCAGACCGGCGCCGGTGACACAGACCTCGACGAGGATCAGGGTGGTGAGGGCGGAGCGCACCTCGGCGGCGGGGATGCCGACGAGGATCGTCGTCCGGTGCGGGCCCGCGACGGCCTCCACCCGGTTGGATCCGAGCCCGGGCAGGTCGATGTTTCGCGACCCGCCGCCGACAGGGGTGTCCGCCGCCTCCAGGGCGCTCTGCTGGGCGCCGGTCATCGGCTGCCCGCTGTCCTCGGTCCCCGGCGTGGTGGAGCTCTCCGGGACCACCCTCGACTCGGTGACCGAACCGTCCACCAGAACGGCCCCGAAGGCACCGACGGGCAGGCCGCGCGCGTCGACGAAGGCCAGCGGGTCGTCGCTCTGCGGCGCACCGCCGGGCATCGGTCCCGCGCCGACACCGGGCGGCTTCGAGGCCCGCATGGCGATGGAGTGCAGCTGGTCGTCGAGCTTGCCGTACATATAGCTGCGGAAGGCGATGGTGGTGACCGAGCCGATGACCGCGGCGACCACGGCGATCAGCGTCACCGCCGAGACCACGAGCCTGGTCCGCAGCGTCCACGGCCCCCGCCGCCGGCTCATGCGTCCACTCATGCGCCTATTCACCGGGCTTGATGAGATATCCCGCCCCGCGCCGGGTGTGGATCATCGGCGACCGTCCGGCGTCGATCTTCTTGCGCAGATACGAGATGTACAGCTCGACGACGTTCGCCTGCCCGCCGAAGTCGTAGTTCCACACCCGGTCCAGGATCTGCGCCTTGCTCAGCACCCGCCGCGGATTGCGCATCAGGAAGCGCAGCAGCTCGAACTCGGTCGCCGTGAGGTGGATGGACGTTTCGCCCCGGCTCACCTCGTGGCTGTCCTCGTCGAGCATCAGATCGCCGACGACGAGCGTCGACTCGCTGCGTACGGCCGCCGTACCGGACCGCCGGATCAGTCCGCGCAGCCGCGCCACGACCTCCTCCAGGCTGAACGGCTTGGTGACGTAGTCGTCGCCGCCCGCCGTCAGCCCGGCGATCCGGTCCTCCACCGCGTCGCGCGCGGTCAGGAACAGCACGGGGACCTCGGAGAGCTCCCGCCGCAGTCTGCCGAGTACGGCGAACCCGTCCGTGTCCGGCAGCATCACATCGAGGATCACCGCGTCGGGCCGGAAGTCGCGCGCCATCCGTACGGCACCGGCGCCGTCCCCGGCGCTGCGGACCTCCCAGCCCTCGTAACGCAGGGCCATGGAGAGCAGCTCGGCGAGCGGAGCCTCGTCGTCCACCACCAGCACGCGGACGGGGCTGCGGTCCGCCCTCAGCAGTTCGGTACGCCCCTGGGGCGAGGTCGTCGTCATGCCTCAACCCTGTGAGGCTCCTCTGAGAGGGCTCTTTCCCGACTCTGTGAATTCCCTGAGAAAACCCGGGAGAAGCGGCCCTTCATGAACCGTCGGTCCAGCCGGTCCGGTCAGTCCAGCCGGTCCACGGCGAACAACGCGCTCGCGTTCCCGTGACAGACCGCGCGCAGCCAGTCGTCCCCCAGCTCCAGCCGTTCCAGCGCATGCAGCTGATGCGCGTACGGATACGGGATGTTCGGGAAGTCCGTCCCCAGCAGAATCCGGTCCCCGAGCGCCGCGAGCCGCCCGCGCTCGGCCACCGGGAACGGGGTGAAGTCCTCCGTGAAGTCCGTGAACGCCATCGTCGTATCGAGCCGCACTTGCGGGTACGTCTCCGCGAGCGCCAGGAACTCCGCGTACTCCGGCATCCCCATGTGCGCCACGATCAGCCGCAGCCGCGGATGCCGGGCCAGCAGCCGGCCCACCGGTTCGGGGCCCGTGTACTTGCCGGGCGCCGGTCCGGAGCCGCAGTGCATCACCACCGGAATCCCAGCCTCCGCGAGCAGCCCCCACACCGGCTCCAGCAGCGGGTCGTTGGCGTCGTACGCGCCGACCTGAAGGTGCGACTTGAAGACCCGCGCCCCCGCCTCCACAGCCTCGCGCACGTACCGCTCCACGCCCTCCTCCGGGAAGAACGTCGCGGTGTGCAGACACTCCGGCACCCGGCGCGCGAAGTCGGCCGCCCAGCTGTTCAGCCAGGCCGCCATCCGGGCCTTGTGCGGGTAGAGCATCGAGGTGAACCGGAGAACGCCGAACGAGCGCAGCAGCGCAAGGCGTTCGTCCTCGTCGTGCCGGTACTCGATCGGCCACTCCATCCCGGTCAGCGGCCCCGCGGAGTCGAAGTACGCCCAGACCTTGCGGAGCACCCGCTCCGGCATGAAGTGCGTATGGACATCGATGATCCCGGGCAGCCCCAGCCGTTCCCACAACCGCACGACGTCGTCGGCGTCACCACTCATTGCGCACCCCTCTCACCGTCCGGCCCCGACGATCTCAGAACAGGCCGCCCTGCACGCCACCGCCCCCGATGCCGGCCACCGGCACACCCACCCCGGCCTGCGCGTCGGCGCCCGCCAGCTCCCACCCGGTCATCAGCCGGGTATCCAGCACGACGACCCCGTCCGTCACCGTCTCCAGATGCAGATCGGGCCCGGCCGCCGCCACCAGCCGCCCCGCGACCACGCCCCCGTCCACCAACTCGGTGACCGCCCACGCCACCTCGACCGCGCCGTCAAGACCGAACACCCCGGCATGATCGACCGCCTCGAACGGCAACCGCTCCAGCGACTCCGGCCACCCGGCCCCCTCCAGCGCCGCAGCCCTCCCGTAGAGCTCCGCCACCTCGGCACGCCGCTCCGCCACCCCCGGCAGCACCGCGCGCACGGCCCGTTTCCTGGCGTACGGAATCCGGTCCGGCACCCCGAGCACCGACCGCAGCAGTTCCTCGGTCCGCCGCGCAGCCATCAACGGCCCCCGCCCCAGCCAGCTGAACACCACGGCCCCCTGCTCCCGCAGCCGCGCCGCCTCCCGCTCCTCGGCGGTGATCCCGACCTTCACCATCCCCGGCCCGAACCAGGCGAGATACACGCGGTACGTCCGAGGGTCATCGGCAATCGTGTCGGCGGCCACCGAGTGCGCCCGGTCCAGCCGCGCACACTCAGGACACCGCGCCCCCGTGCTCCGCCCCGACACCACGGCCCCCACCGGACACACATTCCCGCGCGCCCCGATGCAGCATCGCTCCCCCACGGCCCGGAACCCGAGCTCCGTCCCGTAGGCCGGCACACTCACCCGTACGGCCCCGCCCCGCCGCCACCCCAGCACGGGCAGCCCCTGCGCGTCCGGCCAACGCAGCCCGGTGCACTGCCACCCCATGCGCGAACTCCCGGATTCCGATTCAGGTGGAGGGAATAGCAAGAGGCCCCCGGATGAATCCGGGGGCCTCTTGGCACTGTGCACTCGGCAGGATTCGAACCTGCAACCTTCTGATCCGTAGTCAGATGCTCTATCCGTTAAGCTACGAGTGCTTGGCGTTCCGGGCTTTTCTGCCTGGTCGGCGTTGCGGGAACAACATTACATGACCTGCGCCGTAGCGCGAAATCCTTTAGCCACACCACCCCTGACCTGCGAAAACACCCTGTTTGGCGGTGCTGTGGGGCGCGCCGTCGGGCCTACGTGCCGACAGCGCCGGACTGCCCGGGTCCGGATACGACCGAAGCCCCGTGCCGGTGGCACGGGGCTTCGGTGATGAAGCGGAGGCGGAGGGATTTGAACCCTCGATGGGCTTTAAGACCCAAACCGCATTAGCAGTGCGGCGCCATAGACCGGACTAGGCGACGCCTCCAGCACACCTCGCGCGAGCGCGAGTGGTGCGTGCAGATGATGACACAGCTGAGCACTGCGTCACCAATCGCTGCCTACGGTACTAGGCAGTCGGGCACGAGGGCAAAGCGCCTGCGGTTGCGCAACGCCGTGGCGTGCGGAGCGTTAGTGATGTGGGAGGTGCCGTTCTCCCGTCTCTCCCGTCCCTCCCGTCGAAGTGCACGAGCACAGGAGCCCGCAATGTTGCGTCGCCTCGCCCTCACCGCCGTCGCGTCTCTCGCCGCGCTGTCCGCCGCCGCGCCGGCCGCGACCGCGGCCACCAGCCCCCTTCCCCTGCCGCTGCCCCTGCTGCGCGCCGACGACGCCCGTACCCGGCTGACGGTGACGGTCTCGGGAACGGGGGATCCCGCGGCCGAGGGCGTCTTCGAGCTGGAGTGCGGACCGACGCGCGGCAGCCACCCGGCGGCACAGCAGGCCTGCGACCGGCTGGAGGAGCTGGCGGGCGAGGGCGCGGACCCGTTCGCTCCGGTGCCCAGGGACGCGATGTGCACCCAGCAGTTCGGGGGTCCGGCCACCGCCCGGGTCACCGGGACCTGGCGAGGAAGGAGCATCGACACGGCCTTCGACCGGACCAACGGCTGCGCGATCTCGCGCTGGAACGGTCTGCGGCCGGTGCTCCCCAACGTCCGCTGAGCAGGGGGCCACATCCCTGTCCAGATCCCTGTCCGGGGCATATCGAACGACACGTGATGGGCTGGAGTCGTACACCGTATGCACAGAACCTTGGTGAGAGCTCCCCCTCATCTGCCGCCCCACGCCCCTCGCCTGCCTTTAGACTCCTTCCGTGACAGCCTGCGGCCCGAGGGGCAAGATGGGGCCCGCTGTCGGCAAGGTGCGGTAATCAGGGAGGAAGCGTCGTCGTGAGCAGCAGGCCATCCCGAGGCACTGCTCGCCTCGCAGCCATACTCGATGCACTCCCTGACGGGCTGCTGCTCGTCAATTGCAACGGCACGGTCGTCAACGCCAACACCATCGCGCTGGAAATGTTCGAGACGCCGGGCACCGCGCTCGTCGGGCGCGGGCTCCTCGATCTGCTGCCGGAGTTCGACTCCAAGCTGATTCCGGGGTCGATGCGCCGGCCCGAGGCCGCCGACGACCGCGGCCGTACGAAGCCGACGCGGATGACCGCACGGCGGACCGACGGCAACGAGTACCCGGTCGAGGTCACCAGCGCCAGCCTGGAGGACGGGCAGGCCGCGTACAACGACTTCCAGAGCACTTACAGCGGCAGCTACACGGGTGACGAGCTGCTGATGCTCGTCGTACGGGATCTGTCGGGCACCGTCGACACCGAGGCCGAACTGGCCCGTTCGCAGCGGCAGACCGAGATGATCCTGCGGGCCGCGGCCGAGGGCGTCGTCGGCACGGACACGGACGGCCGGGTCGTCCTGGTCAACCCCGCCGCCGCACAGATCCTCGGCTTCCGCGCCAGCGACCTGGGCGGCCAGGAGCTGCATCCGCTGATCCTGCACTCGCGGGCGGAGGGCGAGCCGTTCCCGTACGAGGACTCGCCGCTCGCCGACACGCTCAAGTCCGGGCGCAAGCATCGGGTGCGCGGTCAGGTCCTGTGGTCCAAGAGCGGTGCGCAGGTGCCGGTCGACCTGACCACCGCGCCGGTCCGGGACGGGGACCAGCTGGTCGGTGCGGTCATGACGTTCACCGACCGCAGGCCGTACGAGGAGCTCAGCGAGCAGCACAGGGCCGAGGTCGCCGAACTGACCGCAGGCCACACCGCGGAGGTCACCGGACTGACGGAACGGCACAGCACGGAGCTGGCCGACCGGGCCGAGCGGTACACGGCCGAACTGGAAACGCAGGCCGAACAGCTGGCGGCGCTGACCGCCCGGCACGCCCAGCTCACCGCCGTACTCGGCGAGTCGCTGCGCGGGCCCCTGGAGGAGCTGCGCGGCGAACTCTCCACGCTCGCCGCCGACCCGGCCGGCCAGCTGTGGCCGGAGGCCAACCAGATCCTGCACCACCTGGCCGCGGGCTACGCCCGGATGACGACGCTCGTCGACAATGTGCTCGGCTACCAGCGCCTGGACGCCGGTTCGGAGGAGCTGTCCAAGGCGAACGTGCTGCTCGACTCGGTCGTGACGGCCGGTATCGACGCGGCCGTGGAACTGATCGGTCCCGGGCGCGCCCAGTTCGCGGTGCACGCGCCGCCGATCGAGGCCGAGGTGGACGCGGCCCGGCTGGTGACCGCGCTCGCTCATCTGGTCGCGGATGTCGCCGGGGTCGACTCGACCGGCAAGGCGCGCGTGGTGCCGGGCGGTGGCTACATCGACTCGACGGTCGTCGTCGCGGCGGCGCAGCGCGGTGAGGTCGTACGGATCGAGGTGCGCGGACCGTTCGCCGGGGGAGACCCGGTGCACGAGCCGATCGTGCGCGGGATCGTACAGGCGCACGGCGGCGTGCTCCAGACGCACGAGATGCCGGGGATGAGCGGCAGCGCGTATGTGCTCGAAGTGCCGTTGGGTGCGGGCTCGGGAACGGTGATGCCACCGGCCCCCGAACCGGAGCCCGGACAGGAGCCGGAGCCGGAGCCGATGGCCGGTCAGAGCGCGACGGGCGGCGGCCGGCGGCGGGCGCGACGGGCGTCCACGGATGCGTTCCTGGAGAGCCCTGTGGGCGGTTCCGGGGCGGGGGCCGGGGACGGCGACACCGCGGCAGCCGAGCCGACGGGTCGGCGACGGGCGCGGCGTGAGCCCGCGGCGCAGAGCTCGCAGGAGACGCAGGGCGTGCAGAGCGCGCACAGCCCGCACGAGATCGTTCCGGCCCAGCAGAGCGAGGGGTCGGGGCGCAGGCGTGGGCGGCCGAGTCCGGCCGAGACCGGTGATCGGCATTCACTTCCCGCTCAGCTGTCCCAGTTGCCCGAGCAGGGGCAGGGGCAGGGGCGGCAGAGGCCTGGGCCCGGGACTGCTGTCGAGCAGCAGGGGCCCGGGCAGGCGTTGGCGTTGCCCGCTGCCTCGGCACCGTCCGAGGGGGCGGTGGTGACGGCGGCCGAGGGCGCTCAGGGTGGCAGTGGCCGTCCGCAGCGCGGGCAGACCGTGCCGCCGCAGGGCGTTCCCGCCGAGGCACCGATGCCGGTGCCCGCGGGTGGACAGCGGACGCGCCAGGGCGGCGAGAACCAGCTGGCCCTGCCGGCTTCCCCCTCCGCTTCCGCTGCCGAGGGCCTCTCGCAGGCCGGTGACAGGCCGGCGGCGCCTCAGCCGACCGGGCGGCGGGCGCGGCGGACGTTGTCGGCCGCGCAGGAGCGTTCCGCTCAGGCCGAGCCGACCGGGCCCCGTACCGCGTTCGCACTCCCGCCCGCGGAGGCCGACCGGACCCCGTCCACGGACCCCGACGCGGATGCCTCGCTGCCCGGACGCCACGACGCCGTACGCATCGCGCCGGGCGACGACCAGACACCGCCCCAGGCGCACCCCGCAGCGACCGGGCGGCGCCGGGCCCGTCACACCGACGCTCCCCAGCAGGCCGGTCCGGCCGGTCAGCCCGCGGAGCAGCAGCCCGTGCAGTCCGGCGGCTGGGCGGAGAACGGCACCTCGGGGCAGGGCCTGGCCGCGCTGACCGCCCCCGGCGAGCAGGCCGACGACCGGGTCGGCAGCCACCCCGGCGATCAGGACGTCGATCAGGACGTCGATCGGTCCGGCAGCCGGTCCGGCGGCGATCCGGAATGGCCCGCAGCCGGACACACCACGCACACCACCGGCACCACAGCCGTCGCAGGCACCGCCGACGACACCGGCATCGCGGAGAGCCGTCCGCGGAGCATCGCGCCCGTAGCGGACGCGCGCAGGCAGCCGCTGCCCGCGGAGGCTCCGATGCCCGGCGGCTCGTCGGACTCGACGCAGGGACGCGCGTTCAGCGTGCGGACGCTCGGGCAGGGTGTGCCGTTCGCCCAGCACATCGCGCACCAGCAGAACCAGACGCTCGGCGGTGCCGGACGGCGCCGTAAGCTCGCCGCCCCGCCGGAGGGTGAGCGCACCCCGCAGTCCGCACCGTCCCAGCCCGGCGCCGCGCAGGGCCAGGGCCCGGGTTCGGGGCAGCTGCTCTCCGCTCCGGAGGCCGAAGGACGCGCGTACGCCATAGGGGCACCCGACGAGGGCGCCGAGGGGCCGGAGCCGCTGGACGGTCCGGGTGGCGCGGTCGAGGTCTCCAACCGTCCGTCGCCGCAGCCGGTCGACGACGAGCTGCCCCCGGAGCCGCTGGACAACCCGCGTCGGCTGCTCGTCTGGCCCGCACCCGATGTCTCCACCCAGCAGGCGCTGAGCGACCGCGGCTACCGACCGGTGGTCGTGCACTCGCGCGAGGAGGTCGACGCCCAGATCGCGGCGTTCCCCGCCGCGCTCTTCGTCGACCCGCTCACCGGCCCCATCACCCGCAAGGCGCTGCAGTCGCTGCGTCAGGCGGCGGTGGCGGCCGAGGTCCCGGTGCTGGTGACGGCCGGTCTGGGGCAGGCCTCGCGGGATGCCGCGTACGGTGCCGACCCGGCCGTGCTCCTCAAGGCGCTCGCCCCGCGCGACAGCGAACAGCATCCGTCGCGGGTGCTGTTGATCGAGGAGCACGAGGAGATCGCGCTGGCGCTGACGGAGACGCTGGAGCGCCGCGGCATGCAGGTCGCGCGGGCCTCCACCGACAACGAGGCGGTGGCGCTCGCCACCCGGATGCGGCCCAACCTGGTGGTGATGGACCTGATGCAGGTACGCCGCCGCCGGGCCGGGATCGTCGACTGGCTGCGCGCCAACGGCCAGTTGAACCGGACCCCGCTGGTCGTCTACACCTCCGCCGACATGACCGGGTCCGAGCTGCCGAAGCTCAGCTCGGGCGAGACCGTCCTCTTCCTGGCCGAGCGCTCCACCAGCGACGAGGTGCAGTCGCGCATCGTCGACCTGCTCGCGAAGATCGGCACGAACTGAGACCGGTCTGCGCGTGGGTGGCCGCAGATGACGACGAGGGCGGTACGGGAGATCCCGTACCGCCCTCGTCCTGCTCCACGGCCGGTCAGAGCCGGGTGATGTCCAGCTCGCCCTGGGCGTACTGCTTGCGGATCACCTTCTTGTCGAACTTGCCGACGCTCGTCTTCGGCACCGCCGGAATGATCGTCCAGCGCTCCGGCAGTTGCCACTTGGCGATGCCGGACTCGGCGAGGAAGTTCTTCAGCACCTCGTACTCGGTGGTGGCACCGTCCTTGAGGACGACGGTCGCGAGCGGGCGCTCGCCCCACTTCTCGTCCGGGACGGCGACGACCGCCGCCTCGGCCACGTCCGGGTGCGCCATGAGGACGTTCTCCAACGTAACGCTCGAAATCCATTCGCCGCCGGACTTGATGACGTCCTTGGCCCGGTCGGTGAGGGTGAGGAAGCCGTCGTCGCTGATCACGCCGACGTCACCGGTCTTCAGCCAGCCGTCCTCGCTGAACTTGTCCTCGGGGCGCAGGGCCTCGCCGTCCGCGCCCCCGTAGTAGGCACCGGCGATCCAGGGGCCGCGCACCTCCAGCTCACCGGCCGACTCGTTGTCCCACGGCAGGTGCTCGCCGCCGGGGCCGACCAGGCGCGCCTCGACGCCGGCCGGGAAGCGGCCCTGGGTGACGCGGTAGGGCCACTCCTGCTCCTCGGTCAGCCCGGCGGGCGGGTTAGCCATGGTGCCGAGCGGCGAGGTCTCCGTCATGCCCCAGGCGTGGCAGAGGCGGACGCCGAGCTTGTCGTACGCCTCCATGAGGGAAGGCGGACAGGCGGCGCCGCCGATGGTGACGCGGGCCATGGAGGTGAGGTCGCGCGGGTTGGCGGCGACCTCGGCGAGCAGTCCCTGCCAGATGGTGGGGACGGCGGCGGCATGGGTCGGCTTCTCGCGCTCGATCATGTCGGCGAGCGGGGCGGGCTGCAGGAACCGGTCCGGCATGAGCATGTTGACGCCGGACATGAACGTGGCGTGCGGCAGACCCCATGCGTTCACATGGAACTGGGGGACGACCACCAGCGTGGTGTCCTTGTCGGTCAGGCCCATCGACTCGGACATGTTGACCTGCATGGAGTGCAGGTAGACGGAGCGGTGGGAGTAGACGACGCCCTTGGGGTCACCGGTGGTGCCGGAGGTGTAGCACATGGCGGCGGCCTGGCGTTCGTCGAGCTCGGGCCAGTCGTAGCCGGTCGGGCGGCCGGCGATCAGCTCCTCGTACTCGTGCACCCTCGGCGCCGCGCCGTCGAGGACGGAACGGTCGCCCGGCCCCGTGACGATCACATGCTCGATCGACGTCAGATGGGGGAGGAGCGGCGCGAGCAGCGGCAGCAGGGAGCCGTTGACGATGACGACCTTGTCGTCGGCGTGCTTGACGATCCAGATCAGCTGCTCGGCGGGGAGCCGGAGGTTGAGCGTGTGGAGGACCGCGCCCATCGAAGGGATCGCGAGATACGCCTCGACGTGCTCGGCGTTGTTCCACATGAGGGTGCTCACCCGCTGGTCACCGTCGACACCGAGCTCGTCGCGCAGCGCGTTCGCGAGCTGCGTGGCCCGCCGGCCGATCTCGGCAAAGCTCCGTCGCTGCGGCTCGGGCTCGCCGGTCCAGGTCGTGACCTGGGACTTCCCGTGGATCGTCATCCCATGGGTCAGGATGCGGGTGACAGTCAGCGGTACGTCCTGCATCGTGCTCAGCACGGCGTCCTCCCGGTGGGCGCTACGCGGCAGTAGGGTTCCGCTGATTCTGCGCACATACCAGGCGGTATGTCACTAGTCCCGGGAGTACGAATCGGTGCCGTTCGGCAAAATCAGGCGCCCGGGATGCTGCCGCCACCCGGGGTTTCACCGCACCGGAGCCAGCTCCGGGTCCTCCCTGAGCTTGCCGAGCGCCCGCGACACCGCGCTCTTCACGGTGCCGACCGACACCCCGAGCACCTCGGCCGTCTGGGCCTCGCTCAGATCCTCGTAGTACCGCAGGACCACCATCGCCCGCTGCCGGTCCGGAAGCTTCAGCACCGCACGCCACATCGCATCGCGCAGCGACTGGTGCTCGGCCGGGTCGGGGGCCCCTGATGCCTCCTGCTCCGGCAGTTCGTCGCAGGCGAACTCGTCGACCTTGCGCTTGCGCCACTGCGAGGTCCGGGTGTTCAGCAGTGCCCGGCGGACATAGCCGTCCAGCGCCCGGTGGTCCTCGATCCGTTCCCAGGCGACATACGTCTTGGTGAGCGCGGTCTGCAGCAGATCCTCGGCATCGCTCGGGTTCGCGGTGAGCGAGCGCGCGGCACGCAGCAGTACGGGCCCCCGTGCCCGTACGAACGAGGAGAACGACGGATACGGAGCGTACGAAGCCCGCGAGGCGTACGGAGTGCGCGCGGCATACGGAGTGCGCGCGGCGTACGAGCCGTGCGGGACGTGTCCGGTGATGGCAGCTCCCCCGGAGGTGCCCGTGCAGACTGGCGTGGTCATGGCTCCACGCTAGAAGCGGGCGCCGCCCCGGGGATCGGCCCCAGGTCCCGAAACCGCGTCCGCCTCAGGGTGTAGGGGTGGGGCCTGTTCCACCTCCTGTAGGTGGAGTCGCCGTCATCAGGGATCAGGGTCGCCCCCGATGCCCTCAGTCGTCCGAGCCCAGCCGCCCGCACTCAGTCGTCCGCACTCAGTCGTCCGAGCCCAGGATCAGTCCCGAGGTGGGTACGCCGGTGCCTGCCGTGACGAGGGCCCTGGCCGCCCCGGACAGCTGGTTCACCGACGAGCCCCGGATCTGCCGGACCGCCTCCGCGATGCCGTTCATCCCGTGCAGATACGCCTCCCCCAGCTGGCCGCCGTGCGTGTTCAGGGGCAGCGCGTCGGCCGCGACGAATCCGGCGGCCTCGCCCGGTGCGCAGAAGCCGAACTCCTCCAACTGCATCAGGACGAACGGTGTGAAGTGGTCGTAGAGGATGCCCACATCGATGTCGGAGGGGGAGAGGCCGGAGTTCCGCCAGAGCTGCCGGGCGACCACCCCCATCTCCGGCAGGCCCGTCAGATCGTCGCGGTAGAAACTGGTCATCTGCTCCTGGCCCCGCCCGGCCCCCTGGGCGGCGGCGACGATCACGGCGGGCGGCTGCGGCAGATCCCGGGCCCGCTCCGCGCTGGTGACGACGATCGCCTGGCCGCCGTCGGTCTCCTGACAGCAGTCGAGCAGCCGCAGGGGTTCGACGATCCATCGCGACGCGGCATGGTCGGCCAGGGTGATCGGCTTCCCGTAGAAGTACGCCGCGGGGTTCCGGGCGGCATGGCGCCGGTCGGTGACCGCGACATGGCCGAAGACGTCCGGCGTCAGCCCGTAGGTGTGCAGATAGCGCTGGGCGGCCATGGCGACCCAGGAGGCCGGCGTGAGCAGCCCGAAGGGGAGGTTCCAGCCGAGCGCCGTGCCCTCCGCGGTGGGCTCCCGCTGCTGCACCCCGGAGCCGAACCTGCGCCCGGAACGCTCGTTGAACGCGCGGTAGCAGACCACGACGTCGGCCACCCCGCTCGCCACGGCCAGGGCCGCCTGCTGGACGGTGGCGCAGGCCGCCCCGCCTCCGTAGTGGATGCGGGAGAAGAACGACAGCTCACCGATACCGGCCGCCTGGGCGACGGTGATCTCGGGGCTGGTGTCCATGGTGAAGGTGACCAGGCCGTCGACATCGGCGGGCGTCAGCCCGGCGTCGTCGAGGGCGGCCCGCACCGCCTCGACGGCCAGTTTGAGTTCGCTGCGCCCGGAGTCCTTGGAGAACTCGGTCGCGCCGATCCCCACGACCGCCGCCCTGCCGCCGAGCGAGTCGGCCCTGCGCACGCTCATGCCGCCCCCTCCGCAACGCTGACGGTCACCGTGCCGGTGACGTGCCTGCCGAGACCGTTGGCTCCGACGACCGACACCTCGGCCGTCCCGTCGTCCCCGAGGGCGGTGACCGTGCCGCTCAGGACCATGGTGTCCCCGGGATAGTTGGGCGCGCCCAGCCTGATGGCGACCTTGCGGAGCACGGCCGACGGGCCGAAGCGGTCGGTGACGTACCTGCCGACCAGGCCGTTGGTCGTCAGGATGTTCATGAAGATGTCCGGGGAGCCCTTCTCCCGGGCGAGTTCCGCGTCATGGTGCACGTCCTGGTAGTCGCGGGAGGCGATGGCGCCCGCCACGATCAGAGTGCGGGTCACCGCGATCTCCAGCGGCGCCAGCTCCTCACCGACCTTCACTCCGGTACCTCCTTCACCAGCGACTGGCCGAGCTCCTGCAGTACTTCGCTGCCGCATCCCAGATAGGCGTCGAGCTGACGGCCCCAGAGGAAGTGGCGGTGTACGGGATGGTCGAGGTCCGCGCCCGTTCCGCCGTGCAGATGCTGTCCGGCGTGCACCACCCGCTTTCCGGCCTCCGACGCCCACCAGGCGGCGGTCAGCGCCTGTGGCCCGCACGGCAGCCCCGTGTCGTACCGCCAGGCCGCCTCGTACGCGGTGACCCGTATCGCCTCGGTGTCCATATGGGCGTCGGCGGCGCGCAACAGCACCGCCTGTTTGGTGGAGAGCGGGCGCCCGAACTGCTCCCGGGTGTTCGTGTGGGCGACGGCCCGGGCCAGCGAACCGGCGCACACCCCGGCCTGCAGCCCGGCGAACGCGGTCCGGCTCGCGGCCAGCACCGCCTCGTACGCCCCGACGCCCCCGAGCCGCTCCCCGGACTCCCCGTCACCCCCGAGCCGCTCCCCGGTCACGCGGTCCAGGACAAGCCGCGCCGCAGACCACGGCGCCGTGGTCTGCACCGGCTCCGTCGCGACACCCGGATCAGCGGTCCGTACGAACCACAGCCCCCGGTCCGAGTCCGCGACGAGGACGAGGTCCGCGTCCCGCAGCCACGGCACGTACGGCACGCTGCCGCTCAGCCGCCCCTCGCCGTCCGCCCGTATCCCACCGCGTGCCGGGAACGCCCCGGTGGCGACAGCCGTGCCGTCCCGCAGCGGAGGCAGCAGTCGCTCTTGCTGCTCGTCCGTGCCGTGCCCGGCGACGGCGAGCAGCCCATACACACAGCTCGCCGCGAACGGCACCTGCGCCGTCGTCCGGCCCTGCTCCTCAAGCAGGAGCACCAGGCCCAGCAGCCCGATCTCCTCGACGGCTGCGGTCAGTCCGGCCGCGCAGAGCTCCTTCCACAGCTCGGCGTCCGTCCCCGTGCCGGCCCCGGCCAGGCGCTCGTGCGTCGACAGATCCCCGAAGATCCGCGCCGCCAGCCCCTGCGCCGCGGCCTGCTCCTCGGTGGGTGCGAAGTCCATGTCAGCCCTCGCCTCCCCGGAAGACCGGAAGCTCCAACTCCGGGTCCGTACGGAGGAATTCCAGCCGCACCGGCATTCCCGTCCGCACCTTGTCGTACGGCACGCCGACCACATTGCCGACCATCCGCACGCCCTCCGCCAGCTCTATCAGCGCCACCGCGTACGGCTCGCCCTCCCCGGAGGTGCTGAAGGCGGGGAAGGGCGGGTGATGCATCACCACGTAACTGAAGACGGTGCCTTCGCCGCCCGCCTCGACCGTGTCCCACTCCTGGCAGCCGCACGCGTTGCAGCCGGGCAGCCAGGGGAAGCGCAGCGTCGCGCACGCGCCGCACCGCTGGATCAGCAGTTTGTGCTCGGCGACGCCCTGCCAGAACCCGGCGTTGTCCCGGTTGATCACCGGCCTCGGACGCAGACTCCGGCCGCCGCGTGGCGACGCGCGCTTCGCCGCTGCCGGTGTGTACTTGAGGATCCGGAAGCGGTGCGTCCCGGCGGGCTCCCCCTCCGCGCGGACGTCCATCCGCGTCGTCACGAAGTAGCCCGTCCCCAGCTTGGTCGTCTTGCGCTCCGAGACCGACTCGATCACCGCGTCGAACGTGATCCGGTCGCCGGGCCGCAGCGGGCGCAGATACTCCTGCTCGCAGTCGGTCGCGACCACCGAGGTGTACCCCGCGCCGTCGAGCAGGCCGAACAGCTCCTCGTACGCCTGGGAGCGGTCGGTGTGTCCCGACAGGCCGCCCATCGTCCACGCCTGCAGCATCGTCGGCGGAGCGATCGCCTCCGGCCCCGTGTAGGCGGGGTTGGTGTCCCCCATCGCCTCGCACCAGTGCCTGATCATCGGCTCGTTGACGAGGTCCTTTCCGACACCCGCGGTCGCGGCGGCCCGCCCCTCGAACTCCTTGAGCCGCCCGTACAACTCGTCGCGCTCTTCGCGCTCCTCCCGCGCGCCCGTCACCGCTTGCCCCTCTTCATGCCGAGCCGCATGGTCGCGACGATCTCCCGCTGCACCTCGCTCACTCCGCCCCCAAAGGTGTTGATCTGCGCCGCCCTGTTCATCCGCTCCAGCTCCCCGTCGCCGAAGGAGCCGGGCGAACCGGCCCGGATCATCCCGGCCTCGCCCGTGATTTCCTGGCAGATCCGATACACCTCGACGGCGCTCTCGGTTCCCACGAACTTCACGCCGCTCGCCTCGCCCGGGGCCAGCGAACCCGCGCCGACATCCCCCACCAGCCGCCAGTTGAGCAGGCGCGTCGCCGCCAGCCGGGCGTACGCCTCGGCCAGTCGGGTCCGCACCCATGGCTCGTCCACCGGACGCCGGCCGGTCACCGGGTCGGGGGTGCGAGCGAAGGTGAGTGCCGCCTCGTAGAAGTCCTCGGCCTGCATTCCGATGGCGGCGAGAGCCACCCGTTCATGGTTCAGCTGGTTGGTGATCAGCCCCCAGCCGCCGTTCTCCGCACCGACCAGTCGGGTGGCGGGCACCCGTATCGCGTCGTAGTAGGTGGACGTCGTGGTCAGCCCGCCCACGGTCTCGATCGGCGTCCAGGCGAACCCCGGGGCGTCCGTCGGGACCAGAATGATCGAGATGCCCTCATGCTTGGGCGCATCCGGGTCCGTGCGGCAGGCGAGCCAGATCCAGTCGGCGTTCTGCGCATTGCTGGTGAAGATCTTCTGTCCGTCGATCACCCAGGAGTCGCCGTCCCGCACGGCCCTGGTGCGCAGCGCGGCGAGGTCCGTACCGGCCTCCGGCTCGCTGTAGCCGATGGCGAAGACGAGGTCGCCGCTGAGGATCCTGGGCAGGAAGTACGCCTTCTGCTCCTCGGTCCCGTATTTCATCAGCGTCGGCCCGACGGTATTGAGGGTGACCATCGAGACGGGCGCCCCTGCCCGGTAGGCCTCGTCGAAGAAGACGAACTGCTCGTCGGGGCCGCGGCCCTGGCCGCCGTACTGGACGGGCCAGCCGAGTCCGAGCATCCCGTCCGCGCCGATCCGGCGCAGCAGCCGTCGCTGCTCGGCCGGGTCCTCGACCCCGGGCCCCGTCCTTGAGTCCCTCGCGGGCATCACCTTGCGAAAGTACGTACGGAGTTCGGCGCGCAGCTGTTGCTGACGCTCCGTCTGGGCGAGGTGCACGGCGGCTGCCTCCCGGACACGGGCGTACGGATCAGGGTTTCTGACTGTCCGTCAGATATGTGCCGCTGTCAAGGTCGGAGACGCCCGAGGCGGCCACCGGACAACGCGAAGCGGCCTGCGCAAGGACACCGAAGCGCCCTTGCACAGACCGCTGTTCAACCAGCCGTGGCCCGACCCCCCGACCGGCCCATGACCGGCCCCGGCTCACCAGAGATTGGTGAAGTTCACCGCGACGTTCTCGTTGTGCTGGTGGATCGCGGTGAACGCCGAACGGTTCACCTGCGCGGAGTTGCTCTGGTTCGAGGCTCCGGATCCGACGGCCTGCTGCTGTGAAGTGGACGAATTACCGGAGTTGTTGCCACCGACGCCGCTGCCGACGACCGTCGCGACGGCCGCGTTCGATCCGTCGTTCGCGAACGAGCCGTTGTCGGCCTGGGCCACGCCGCTGAAGAGCACGGCGGCGAGGGGCAGAGCTGCAACAGCGGCGAGGGCACGAGCGGTACGGATGCTTGCCATGTCAATTCCTCCAGAAACCGGAAGTACGGCTTGTCCCGAGGCAGTTGGCCGACCGCCCCGGCGTTGGTCACGACGTCGCGAGACCAAAGTTGCCCACCGATTTCCCGGCGAACCACCCATGCGATCCGATTCCCCCGCAAGCATGAGGAACACCCGATAAACACTCTCGCACCCTCGAAGCCCCAGCTCGCACCCCTCCTACGCCCCCTGCCGCCGCCTCCGGGCCGCCCGATCCCGTACACCCCAAGAGAAGAAGCGTTCCGGCACCCAACCCACAGACTCCTCACCCCTCTTCCCTTCTTCGAACATTCGTACGAAAATAAACTCATGGCCATCACCGACCGGCAGACCGCCACCCTGGCCCTCGCGCACGCACTCTCCGCCGCCGAGCGCGGGCTCCCCGTCATCCCGCTCTCCGCCGGCAAGCTCCCCGCCCTGCCCTCTCCGCACCGGAACGAAGACCGGCCGGTCATCTGCCGGGGCGCCTGCGGCCTTCCCGGACACGGCGTCCACGACGCCACCACCGACCCCGCCGCCGTACGCGCCCTCTTCGCCGCCGCCCCCTGGGCCACCGGCTACGGCATCGCCTGCGGCCGGCCCCCGCACCACCTCATCGGCATCGACCTGGACATCGACACCACCGGTCGCAACGACTCCGCCGTCTCCCTCCAACAGCTGGCCCTGCACCACCTGTTCACGATCCCGCCGACCGTCGCGGTCCTCACCCCCAGCGGCGGCCGCCACATCTGGCTGACCGGCCCGCCCGGCGTTCCCGTACCGAACTCCGCGAGCCGCCTCGCCCCCGGCATCGACATCCGCGGCGCCGGCGGCTACCTGGTGGGCCCCGGCTCGGTCACCGCCCGTGGCACCTACCGGCTCGCCCCGGGGACGGCCCACCTCCCGCCGGCCCGCTGCCCCCGCGCACTCCTCTGCCTGCTCACACCTCCCGCACGCCCTCACCACCCCACGCCCCGGCCCGACCAGGGCCGGGGACTGGTCCGGTTCGTCCTCGCGGCACACGAGGGCCAGCGCAACACACGGCTCTTCTGGGCAGCCTGCCGCGCCTACGAACACGGCTTCGGCGACGCCCTGGCGGACGCCCTCACCCACGCCGCCGTCCGCACCGGCCTCACCGAACGCGAGGCCCGCGCCACCATCGCCTCGGCGGCCCGCCTCACCACGGGCTGACGGATCAAGGACCCTCGATCGAAACGGTCTCGCGAATCGCATGGAAAAACGGAGAAGGGGCGCCCGGAAGCTCCGGACACCCCTTCTCAACCGGCCTCATCGGCCGAGGTGCGGTGGGTGTGGGATTTGAACCCACGGTGACATCGCTGCCACGACGGTTTTCAAGACCGTTCCCTTAGGCCGCTCGGGCAACCCACCCCGCGTCATCGGTCCATGGACCGAGGTCGACGCGAGGACAGCCTAGCCGGTCAGCTGTCGCCCTTACGCTCCCCCAGGGTGACTTCGGCCGTTGCCGTCTTGCCGTCGCGCTTGTAGGTCAGTGTCACCCGATCGCCGGGCTTGTGGGTCCAGATCTCGCCGATCAGGGTCGGACCGCTGTCGATCACGGTGTCGTTGAACTTCGTGATGACATCGCCCGCCTTGAGGCCTGCCTCGGCAGCGGGGCCGCCCTTCGCCACGGCTGCCGTACCGCCCGCACCCTGGTCGGAGATGACAGCACCGCCGGTCCGTTCGTCCATCGTGACCGTGGCGCCGATCACCGGGTAGACCGGCTGGCCGGTCTTGATCAGCTGCTGGGCGACGTTCGCCGCCTGGTTGATCGGGATGGCGAAACCGAGGCCGATGGAGCCCGCCTGGGTCTGACCGACACTGCTGCCGGTCGACTGGATGGCCGAGTTGATGCCGATGACCGCGCCGCGCGCATCGAGCAGCGGGCCGCCGGAGTTGCCCGGGTTGATCGAGGCGTCGGTCTGCAGGGCGCTCATGTACGAGTTGCTGCCGCCGGAACCGTCGCCGGAGGCGACCGGGCGGTTCTTGGCACTGATGATGCCCGTGGTCACCGTGTTGGACAGACCGAACGGGGCGCCGATGGCGATCGTCGAATCACCGACCGCGACCTGGTCCGAGTTGCCGAGGGTCAGCGGGGCGAGCCCCGACGGCGGGTTCTTCAGCTTCAGCACGGCGACGTCGTAACCCTGCGCCCGGCCGACCACCTCGGCGTCGTACTTCTTGCCGTTGGAGAACGTCGCCGTGAGCTGGCCGCTGTCCGCCGCAGATGCCACCACGTGGTTGTTCGTGAGGATGTGGCCTTCCTTGTCGTACACGAAGCCGGTGCCCGTACCGCCCTCGCCGTCACCGCCCTGCGCATCGATGGTGACCACGCTCGGCAGCGCCTTGGCCGCCACACCCGCGACCGTGCCGGGATCGCGCTTGAGGTCCTGCGGGTTGGCCGACGCCGCGACTGTGGTCGAGCCGTTGGAGCTGTCGTTCCGGTCGGCCGCCCAGTAGCCGAGGGCGCCGCCGACACCGCCCGCGATCAGCGCCGCCGCTGCCACCGCGGCCACCAGGCCGCCCACGCCCCGCTTGCGCGGGCCTTCGGGGGAGTGGAGCTGGGCCGGGGCGCCCCAGACCGGACCTGCGCCGCCGCCGTCCGCGCCGTGGTGCGCGTACGCGGGGACGGCGGGAGGGGGCGGAGGCCAGTTGGCTTCGGCGGCCGACTGGAGACCGGGGGGAGGCGTACCCGGCACGGAAGCCATGGGGGTGGTCGCGGTGGCCGGTTCCTCCGTCGGAGGGAACGGCTGCTGAGCTTGGGCCGACTGCTGCGCGGCCGCCGCGTCCGGCGCCTGCGGGTACGCCGGGGCGGGCGTGGACGCGGGCGTGCTCTCAGGTGACCCCTGAGGAGCATCGGCCGGCACTGGAGGTGCGGACGGAACGGCCTCGGCCGCAGTGCCCTCGTTGCCCTCGTTCTCTGTGCTCACAGCTCTTTACTCCTCGGTTCCACATCATGTTCGGCAAGAGATCCGCTGTGTACGTGTCCCGGGACAGCTTTTCCCAAGGCACGTCAGGCCACTGTAAGCAGGACCTGTGCATCCGCACACCAATCTTTATATCCGGCAAAACGGACTCCCGGCACGAGGCGCCCGCAGCCGCGGCGCAAGGTGCGGACAACCGTGACGCAAGGTACGGACAACCGCGGCGCAAGCTGTACACGGCATTCGCTTCTCGGTGACACCATGACGCAGTGACCCACGCACGGCAGCAATCCATGCACCGACCCATCCAGGTCATTGCCCACCGGGGCGCGTCCGACGACGCTCCCGAGCACACCCTGGCCGCATACCGGAAGGCGATCGAGGACGGCGCCGACGCGCTGGAGTGCGATGTGCGGCTCACTGCCGACGGCCACCTCGTCTGCGTACACGACCGCCGGGTGAACCGCACCTCCAACGGCCGCGGCGCCGTCTCCGCGCTGGAGCTCTCCGAGCTCGCGGCCCTCGATTTCGGCTCCTGGAAGGACCGCGAGGAGTCGGAGTCCCCGGACTGGGATCCGGTGCCGGGCGAGCTCACCTCCGTACTCACGCTGGAGCGACTGCTCGAACTGGTCACCGAGACACGAGCCGCCGGGCGCCCCCTCCAGCTGGCCATCGAGACCAAGCACCCCACCCGCTGGGCGGGCCAGGTCGAGGAGCGGCTGCTGCATCTCCTGAAGCGCTTCGAACTCGACGTCCCGCCGGCCGACGGCCCCTCACCTGTACGGATCATGAGCTTCTCGGCACGCTCCCTGCACCGCATCCAAGCCGCGTCCCCCACTCTGCCCACCGTCTATCTGATGCAGTTCGTCTCGCCGCGCCTGCGTGACGGGCGGCTGCCGGCCGGGGCGCGGATCGCCGGTCCGGGGATGCGGATCGTACGCAGTCACCCCGGCTACATCGAGCGCCTGCACCGTGCGGGCCATCGCGCGCACGTCTGGACGGTCAACGAACCGGAGGACGTCGAACTCTGCATCGATCTCGGCGTCGAGGCCATCATCACGAACCGCCCGAAACAGGTTCTGTCACAACTGGGACGCTCTTAACATCAGTTACACGGAGTACACCGGCGCATTCGAACCGTATTCGATCGTTACGAGTGCGTCACTGGCAAGCGATTGGCCGGTTTCCGGTCCAGTCCAGGAGGGCATCCACTCCGTGGCGTGGGGCAAAGGAGGTCTCGGGGGTGGCGTTGGTGGTGGCACAGGAAGTGCCCACGTCGTCGAGCATGGCCGTACCCCATGGCCCTGCGGGCGTGGGTCAGGCGCGGCACCGGATGCGCGAGCAACTGCGCAGCTACGGGGTGCCGGATTCGGTCGTCGACGATGCTGTATTGATCCTTTCCGAACTACTCAGCAATGCCTGTCGGCACGGCAGGCCGCTGGGGCGACACACAGATGTGGGTGACGGCGACATCCGCGCAGCATGGCGCGTGGACAGAACAGGCGGACTGACCGTCGAAGTGACGGACGGAGGCGGTCCGACCCGACCGATTCCGGCCACACCGTCGGTGACGGCGCGCGGCGGCCGCGGGCTCAACATCATCAGCGCACTCGCCGAGAAGTGGGGTGTACGCGACAGCTCGTCCGGCGAGGTCACCGTCTGGGTCCTCGTCAGCGAGGGGCACGGGCGGGTGTCCGGAGCACAGGGTGTCCCGGGCGTGTCAGGGCTCGAAGGGCTGGGCTTCGCAGACGCCTTCGACGACGTGGGCTGACGTTCCCGCACGGGTGCGGATGTCTGCGGCGGCGGCACGAGCGCCCGTGCCGGCACACGTATCGATGGACAGGCGTACGCGCGGGCGTTCCGCACTCCCGTACCGCCGGGCGCGCAGGCGGGTGTGTCCCGGACGCGACACGGGCCGCTAGGCTCGCGGCCCAGACCGCACTGTCGCAATCGGGAGAAAGCCCACCATGGCCAAGAAGCGCCCTCAGACCAAGGCCGGGAAGCAGCAGCTCAAGGACGGCGAAATCCCGGTGGTCGGGGCTCGCGAGCCCTGCCCGTGCGGTTCGGGCCGCCGCTACAAGGCGTGTCACGGCCGCGCCGCCGCCCAGGCGGTGACCGAGCTCGTCCACCGTCCCTTCGAGGGCCTGGCCGGCGAGTGCGACTGGGTCGCGCTGCGCGAGCTGGTGCCCGCCGCCACGGTCGAGCTGACGCTGAAGAACGGGCTGCCCGAGGGTGTGCCCTCAGTGACGCTCGCGACCGTCCTGCCGATGGCATGGCCGGCGCTCCGCCGCGACGACGGCTCGGTGCTGCTCGCCCTGCAGAACGACACCCCGTCCGGCGACCTCAGCCGTGACCTCGCGGACACGCTGCAGCGGGCGCTGGACGCCGAGCCCGGTTCGCCCGTGGCCGCCCGGCGCGCACCGGCCGACGGTCCGCGACTGCAGGACGTACTCGACCCCGGCGCGGCGTTCGAACCCGTGGTCCACTCCGGATTCGAGTTCTGGGTTCCGGACGCGGAGAACGCCACGCCCGAGGTGTCCGCGTCCCTGGAGCGCGCGAACGAGGCGGCGATCCCGACGACGCTGCTCTCCGGCGTGGACGCCGCGTACTGGTGCGAGACCCCGGAGAAGAACCACCTGCGCTGGGTCATGCCGCACCCCGAGGAGCAGCTTCTCGACGCGCTCGCCCGGCTGCACGCCGCCGGCACCTCCTCGCTGGGCGAGGGAACGCGGCTGGTCGGCTCCTTCCGGGCGCATGGGCTGATGGTCCCGGTCTGGGATCTGCCGAGTGCCATGGGGGCCGCGGAGTGCGAGAAGCCCGCGGCCGAGCTCGCGGAGCGGCTGACCGCGGCGCTCGCCTCGGACGCGCCGCTCACCGCCGAGGAGCGGCGGGCCCGTGGCGGGCTCACCAACCGCCAAGTGACGCTCAGCTGACAGTGACGACCCCGGGGTCCGTTCGGTGATGCGTGTCACAACTCGCCGCGCTCGCAGGTAAATCGATGTCCTAATACGCGAGATCGAATTTGCGAACGGCAGATCTCTTGTTACCGTTCTAGAAGCCCGGTCGCTGGTGCATCCCCCGTCGCCAGCGATCGGGCATTCTCATTTCCGGGTACGGCGCACAGCGCGCGATGCGGCGCACGAGCCCGCGCACGAACCCCTCGCCGGTGCAGCCCGGCCCCCACCTCCGCAGCGGGCCCCGACAGCCCAGCACCTGCGCACCGTCGCCAACCCGGCGCGACAGAGCCCGGATTGACGGCGGGTCGCCCTCGGCAGCAGAGCCCCCTCCGCCCGACGCACCGCACATGTTCCGCCGGAGCGACCGATCTCGGACAGAAGCGGGAAGCCGGAACTCCTTTACGAATACCCCTCTAGAGATATTCGAATACATCTTCGAGGGGGTTTTGGAAGATCCATCAGAAAGTCCTCCGCCGACGCACTTTGCAGCGGCAGACTTTGCATTGACCGGCATGAGGCCGGGGCCGATGGAGCGGCCGGAGAGGGACGGGGGAAGACGAGAGCGGAACCGGAGCCGTGAACGCCGTCACACCCGTGATACCGATCACGCGGCATCACCCCTCGACATCCGTCGATACCTGTCGGCTTCGCCCGAATTCCTGACGGTCCGCCGGAGATATGGGCGGAATACGCACACTCCGGCGCCGCACGCCCTTTTACTCCGGGAACTCAGGTCGGCTCACGTCCGAATGAGTGAGCCGACCACTGATCCCGCGCCCTCAGGGGACGCGGCGCACCCGCCGACCGCCGTCAGTAGGCGAGCCGACTGCCGCCGTCCGGTGCGCTGTTGCTCGCCTCGACCAGTGCGTCGAGTACCGCCCCCACATCCGGCAGCCACGGCGAGGCGGATCCGGGGAGGGGCTCTCCTCTGTCCGAGCGCAGCCGGGAGCCCGGGGAAGGAGCCCGTTCCCAGCGCACCTGCCCCGTCCCCACCTCGGACGGCGGAAGGACGAGATAGCCGCCCTCGCCATGGAAACGCAGCGAGCTGGGAACCCGGTCCTTGGCGTGCAGCAGCTCGCCGAGCCGTTCGAGGGTGTACGGGGCGACCAGCAGCGACCACCGGGTCGGCGTCGCCACCACGGGGCCGAGCCGCGTGCCCATCCGGTCCAGCTCGGCCAGCGCCCGGGCGGCGGCCACGGCCGGCAGGCTCAGCGCGCACGGGGCGCTGCCGCCGGTGGCCAGCACGATCGGAGCGGTGGGCCGGTTGGCCCACCACCAGCGCACCATGCGCTCGTCGGTGGTCGCCGCGAGGAGACCGGGATCGAAGGGGTGTGCGCCGGGTACGACGCACTCGGGATCGGGACAGGCACAGCCACGGTCACGGTCACCGCGACCACCGGCCGCCCCCAGTCCCACTCCGGGGAGCACGGGCCACTGCCATGCGGTGGCACAGGTCAGGACCGCGTCCAGTTGGGCGGGCCTCACCCTGCGCCGGAGCCGGAGCCTGCGTCGCCTTCCGAGGATCTCGCGCATGAGCGCTCGTTCCTTTCCGTTGAACGCCGAGGGTCCACATCACATCACGCGTGCGTCACCACACGCGTTCATCACTTCACTGTGCGTACATGCTCTTCAAATCTGCGGTACGGGTGCATCGTCGGTACCGAGCATGCGCTGAGCCGGGTCGAACAGGAGCGAGACGGGTCCGGACACAAGCATGGCGAGGAGCAGCGCACGTATCGCGCCTGCCGTCCCAAGGTGCAAACCCCGCCACTCGGGGGTGGGGGCGTGGCCGTCACAAGAGAGGACGCCCGGGCCCACTGCCAGGTTCCGGGGCGATCAGAACTGCCCCTGGTCATCATCGATTACGTACCCAGCATGCCCGAAATGACGCTCCCTCTGGGACTTCACCCCGAGAACACCCCCTGTCGAGCACACCCAGTCGACCGCAAATAGCCGCCATAGGGTGCATTTTTTGGCCAACTTATGAGTCACTTGGACACCACAAATCCCGCAGGGACAATGCTGGACATGGCCTTACTTGTGCGTGTACATGTGGATGCTACGTGTACATGTGGATGCACTGATAGCGGCGCAGAATGACATGGGGGTTTGCGATGCTATTCGACGAAACGCACCGGTTGGAAAGCCGACTGCCATGAGCGCCCCGCACCTGCCGAAAGTGGCTGGAATCGATCCCATGGTTCCTGTTTCAGCGCACACTGCCGGTTCTCTGTCCGAAGTACCGGCCGTCCCCGGAGCGTTCATCCAGGACCGGCTGGCCGGCTGGGTCTCCGACCTCACCACGCTGCACGAGCTCACCGAGCGACTGGCCAGAACCAGCACGCTCAACGACGCGCTGCACGAACTGCTGGACGCCGGAGCCGCCCTGGTCGGTGCCCGCCGCGGTCTGGTCGTCTTCGAACCGTCCGACCGCCGCGGCCCGGTGAGCACCATCGGCCTCGGACTCGCCCATGCCGAGCTCGGACACATCGAGACGGTGCCGCGCAGTGCCACCTCCTACGGCCGGATCCTGGAAGGACTCCCGGACGCCGAGGGAGCGCAGACCACCCCTGATCTGCTCGGCGACACCAGCCTGGACCCCCGCCGCCGCGAGGTCGCCGCCCGGCTCGGATACGCCGCCAGCTACGCCCTGCCGCTCACCGCCGAGGCGACCGGCAGGCTCGGTGCCGCCGTCTGGCTGTACGACGAACCCGCCGAACCAGTGGAACGCCAGCGCCATCTCGTCGGCCTCTACGCCGGACACGCCGGCGAGCATCTGGCCAGGCTGCTGGAGCTGGAGCGGGCCAGGGCCGATGTCGCCACCGTCACGGAAGAGCTGCTGCCCAGCCGGCTGCCCCGGGTCACCGGCGTACAGCTGGCCGCACGCCATCGCACGGCACCGCAGGGCGGCGGCGACTGGTACGACGCGCTGGCCCTGCCGGAAGGTGCGCTCGGTCTCGCCGTGGGCTCGGTGAACGGCTCCGGGCCGAGCGCCCTGGCCGCCATGGGCCGGCTGCGTGCCGGCCTGCGGGCGTACGCGGTGATGGAGGGCGAGGATCCGGTCGCCGTGCTCTCGGATCTGGAACTGCTGCTGCGGCTGACCGAGCCCGCCCGTTCCGCGACCGCCCTGTTCGCCTACTGCGAACCCGCCCGCCGCAAGATCCTGCTGGCCGGCGCCGGCCACACCCCGCCGCTCGTGATCGGAGACCGGCGCACCGAGTTCATCGAGACCTCGATCTCCGCACCGCTGGGCATGCTCGCCTGCTGGGAGGCGCCCAGCGTGGAGATCACCCCCGCGCCCGGCGAGACCGTACTCCTCTACACCGACGGGCTGCTGCGCCGCACCGGCGACTCGATGGACCGGGCGTTCGCACGGCTCCACTCGGCGGCGGCGCGCGTGCCGAAGGCGCTGCGTGACAACGCCGGGTCCGTTGCCGACCACGTGCTGCGGACCATGCTTCCGGACGGGCTCGACCACGGCGACAGCACGGAGGACGTGGTCATTCTGGCCGCGCGCTTCGACTGAGCCGGCCGGCGCGCCCCGACCGAGTTGTGCAGTCCGCCCCGGCCAAGCTGTGTAACAGGTCTTCCGGCCCTGTGCCCCCTTCCGTACGCCCGTACGATGGACGGGGTCCAGTGTCGTATCAAGGAGAGACAAGTCGTGGCTGAGGAGCTCACCCCGGAGAACCCGGAGACCGAAGAAGAAGAGACGGTCAAGCAGCGGAAGAACGGCCTGTACCCGGGCGTCTCCGATGAACTCGCCGCGAACATGAAGTCCGGTTGGGCCGATACGGAACTGCACGGCCTCGAACCGATCGCCCAGGCCGAGCACACCGCCGCGCGCCGCGCCGCGCTCTCCGCGCGTTTCCCCGGTGAGCGTCTGGTCATCCCCGCGGGCAAGCTGAAGACCCGCTCCAATGACACCGAGTACGCCTTCCGCGCCTCCACCGAGTACGCGTACCTCACCGGCGACCAGACCCAGGACGGCGTCCTCGTACTGGAGCCGACCCAGGACGGGCACGAGGCGACCATCCACCTGCTGCCGCGCTCCAACCGCGAGAACGGCGAGTTCTGGCTCGACGGCCAGGGCGAGCTGTGGGTCGGCCGCCGCCACTCCCTCGCCGAGGCCGAGCAGCTGCTGGGCATCCCGGCGAAGGACGTGCGCGAGCTCCCGGCCGCGTTGGTCGAGGCCACCGGCCCGGTCCGTAACGTCCGCGGCCACGACGCCGGCATCGAGGCCGCGCTGACCGACAAGGTCACCGCGGAGCGCGACGAGGAGCTGCGCGTCTTCCTCTCCGAGGCCCGGCTGGTCAAGGACGCCTTCGAGATCGCCGAACTGCAGAAGGCCTGCGACGCCACCGCACGCGGATTCGAGGACGTCGTCAAGGTCCTCGACAAGGCCGAGGCGACGAGCGAGCGCTACATCGAGGGCACCTTCTTCCTGCGCGCCCGCATCGAGGGCAACGACATCGGCTACGGCTCGATCTGCGCGGCCGGCCCGCACGCCACCACCCTGCACTGGGTGCGCAACGACGGCGCGGTGCGCTCCGGCGAGCTGCTGCTGCTCGACGCCGGTGTGGAGACCAATGACCTCTACACCGCCGACGTGACGCGCACCCTTCCGATCAACGGCACGTTCACGCCGCTGCAGCGGAAGATCTACGACGCCGTGTACGAGGCCCAGGAAGCGGGCATCGCGGCCGTCAAGCCCGGTGCCGACTACCGCGACTTCCACGACGCCGCACAGCGCGTGCTCACCGAGAAGCTCGTCGAGTGGGGCCTGCTGGGCGACCTGTCCGTGGACAAGGTCCTGGAGCTGGGCCTCCAGCGCCGCTGGACGCTGCACGGCACCGGCCACATGCTCGGCATGGACGTCCACGACTGCGCCGCCGCGCGCACCGAGACGTACGTCAACGGAACGCTTGAGCCCGGCGTCTGCCTCACGGTCGAGCCCGGTCTGTACTTCCAGACCGACGACCTGACCGTCCCCGAGGAGTACCGGGGCATCGGCGTCCGGATCGAGGACGACATCCTCGTCACCGAGGACGGCAACCGGAACCTCTCCGACAAGCTGCCGCGCCGGGCCGACGAGGTCGAGGCGTGGATGGCTCAGCTCAAGGGCTGATTCGGAACGTCCGGCAGGTCCGGCGACGGACCTCCACGCGCCGAAGGGCGCCCCGCTCAGGACACCATGAGCAGGGCGCCCTTCCGCCATTTCAGGACCTTGTCGAAACTCACCAAGGCGCCACGGCCGGGACGGTTGCCGAAGTGGACATGATCGGCGAGCTGCTCGATCAGACAGAGCCCCCGGCCGTCCTCCGCGCCGAGCGGCGGGTACTGCTGGGGATCGTGCTGCTGAGCGGAAGTGCGCAGCGTGCGCCTGGCGGGGAAACCGGGCCCCGAATCGGCGACTTCGATACGGCACTTCTCGCCGTCCAGATAAGCGGTGACCCGGTACTGCCCGCAGGCCGTCCCGGATAGCTCGTCCCAGACATCCCACGGATCCCGGCCCGCGCTCTGCTCCCCCGGGACCCTGTGGTCGCCGCCGTGCTCAACGGCGTTGGCACAGGCCTCGCTGAGCGCGACCGAAAGGTCGAAGGAGATCTCCGGATCCACACCCGCGGTCTCCATCGCGCCCAGCAGGAAACGACGGGCGAGCGGAACGCTCGCAGCCTCGCGCCGCAAATGGAGGGACCACCAGATGCTCATGCTCCAGCCTCCTGGCTGCGGCTCGACATACCGATACGTATTGCCGCGCAGGACCGTTCGTAAGCACAGACCGGATGTGAGACCGCTCATTCGGCGGATACCAGCACTCCGTACATCCGTGTATGCCAGACCCGGCCGATGTCCCCGACCGGTGTCCAAACCCGGTCACAGCGGCCCCGGCCCGCATCCAATCGGACGGAAGGTGACCTTCCGGACCTGCCGTACGGAGGCCCGGGGCGCGGTGCGATGATGGCCCCGCCATGTCTATGCCTGTCGCACGCGCCGGAGCCGGTCTGCGGCTCCTGAGGGCCGCGGTGTTCACCGCGGTCTGTGTCGCGCTGTCCGCGGCAGGCCACTCCCTGGCTTCCTGCGCAGCCGTCCCCTGGTGGACCCTGCTCGCCGGATTCCTGGGGATCTTCGCGGTGGCGGCACCGCTCGCCGGACGCGAGCGCTCACTGCCGTCCATCGCCGCCGCACTGGCCGGCGGACAGATCGCCCTGCACACCCTCTTCGGCGTGGGTACGCACGCCCCCTCGACGGACACCGCGACGGGCGACGACTCACTGATCCGGTTCGCGGCAAGCCTCGTGTGCGGCATGGGACCGGCGCAGTTGAACGCCGCCGAAGCGCACCGCATCGTCACCACCGCGGGCATCGACCCGGCGTCGGTGGCGGCCGGCAGCCACCAGCACATGGTCTCCGCATCCGGCCCGGACCCGGCAGGCCTCGCCGGTCTGCTGCCCAGCCTGCCCATGCTGCTCGGCCATCTGCTGGCCGCCGTGGCCACCGGCTGGCTGCTGCGGCGCGGCGAGATCGCCCTGTTCCGGCTGGCCCGGCTCTCCGCGCACGGCGCCCAGCAGGTCGCGGCCGGGGCCCGGTTGCGTGCGCTGCGCGCCGCGCTCGCGCTCGTGAACGCCCTGCACGCCGGACTTCCCGGGGGCCCGGCGACCGGGCCGCGCGCCCTGCGTACCGCAGTCGACGCCCCGGCCCCCGCCACCGGGGATCCGTTGCAGCACATGGTGATCAGGCGCGGGCCGCCACCCGTATACGCACTCGCAGCCTGACGCGACACCCTCCACTCGATGATGGATCCCTTTGGGCCATGCGAGTCGGCGCACGCATGCCGCACGTGGGGAAGAGGTGTCGCGATGCCGTCGCGCACCCGCGCGCCGGACCACCTTTCCTTCGTGCTTCCCTGGAGTGTTCCCTGTCATGAACGTTTCCCGCATCGCCCTCGCCGGCGGCATCGCCGCGTCCACCGTGCTGATCCTCGCCGGGACGGCCTCCGCACACGTCAGCGTGCAGCCGCAGGGCGAGGCCGCCAAGGGCGGTTACGCCACCGTCAACTTCAAGGTCCCCAACGAGCGCGACGACGCCTCGACGACCAAGGTCGAGGTCAACTTCCCGACCGACCACCCGCTGGCCTCCGTCATGCCGCAGGCCGTACCCGGCTGGGACATCGAGGTCACCAAGAGCAAGCTGGCCAAGCCGCTCGAGATGCACGGCCAGAAGATCAACGAGGCCGTCTCCAAGGTGACCTGGACGGCCAAGGGCGACAAGAACGACCTCGGTATCCGCCCGGGCAGCTTCCAGCAGTTCCCGCTCTCCATCGGCCAGCTCCCCGAGGACACCGACCAACTGGTGTTCAAGGCCATCCAGACGTACGACGACAAGGAAGTCGTCCGCTGGATCGAGGAGCAGAAGGACGGTGCCGCCGAGCCCGAGAGCCCGGCACCGGTCCTCAAGCTGACCGCGGCGACCACCGACGAGCACGGTGCGGCCGCCGATGACAAGGGCAGCGCCGACGCCTCCGCGAAGGCCGCGGACAAGCAGACGACAGCCGCGTCGGACGAGTCCTCCAGCGACACCACCGCCCGCGTCCTCGGCATCGTCGGCATCGTCATCGGCGCCGCAGGGGTGGCCTTCGGCGTCCTCGCAGGCCGCCGCCGCACCGCCTGACCCACAGCCCCACCAGTTCCACCGACCCACCAGGAATCAGTGCTTCATGCGTAAGAAAACTGTGCTGGCCGCGGCGTTCGCCGCCGCGGCCGCGCTCACCCTGTCCGCCTGCGGCAGCAGCGACGACGGCGCCAAGAAGCCCGTCGCCGATGTGTCGGTCCAGGCCAAGACCAAGGCCGCGACGGTCCTCGACCAGCCGTTCACCAAGCCCGACCTCGTCCTCACCGACACCCACGGCAAGAAGTACGACCTCCGTGAGCAGACCAAGGGCAAGCCGACGCTGATCTACTTCGGCTACACCAACTGCCCCGACGTCTGCCCGCTCATCATGAGCAACATCGCCATCGCCAAGAAGTCCCTCCCCAAGGCCGAGCAGGACAAGCTCCAGGTCGTCTTCGTGACCACCGACCCCGAGCGGGACACCCCGGCCTCACTGGGCAGTTGGCTCAAGGCCCAGGACGCCTCCTTCATCGGCCTCACCGGCGACTTCCCGACCATCCAGGCGGGCGCACGCCAGATCGGCATCGGCATCGACGCCCCGAAGAAGGAGAAGGACGGCACGGTCGTCTCGATGCACGGCTCCCAGGTCATCGCGTTCTCCCCGAAGACCGACAAGGGGTACCTCGTGTACAGCGAGGACACCTCGCCCGACGACTACGCCAAGGACCTCCCCAAGATCGTCAAGGGGGAGACTCCGTGAACCGCCGCACCACCCTCGCCGGCGTCATCGCCCTCACCACCGGGCTGACGCTGGCGGGGTGCTCGTCCTCGGGCAGCAAGCCCGAGCTGAAGGTGACCGGCGCGTTCATGCCTCAGCCCGTCAGCGACATGGCAGCCGGATTCCTCGTCGTGAAGAACAGCGGCGGCACGTCCGACCGCCTCACCTCGGTCACCAGCCCCCTCTCGGACGACGTCACGATCCACGAGACGAAGAACCAGACGATGCGCATGGTGACGTCCTTCGAGGTACCCGCGGGCGGCGAGCTGGATCTGGAACGCGGCGGCAGCCACATCATGTTCATGAAGCTCAAGCAGCAGCCCAAGCAGGGCGAGAAGGTGTCCGTGGAGCTGCACTTCGAGAAGGCCGACCCGATAAAGGTCGACCTTCCCGTGAAGGAGACCACCCACAACCCGAAGAAGCAGTGAGGGACTGACTCACCATGACAGCCACCGCCCCGCACTTCGGACCGTCCCCGTCCACTCCCGCGCTGCGCCGGCCACTCGCCGCGGCCGCACTCCTGGCCGCCCTTGTCGGCATGGTGCTCGGCCTGCTGCTGGGCGGCGCGGGCCCCGCGTCCGCGCATGCCGCGCTCACCGGGAGCGATCCGCAGGACGGGGCGGTGGTCGACACCGCTCCCAAGGAGGTCACGCTCACCTTTTCCGAACAGGTCGCCATGGGCGACGACTCCATCAGGGTCCTGGACCCGGCCGGCAAGCGCGCCGACACCGCCGCCGCACCGCGTGATCTGCAGAGCGGCTCCACCGTGAAGTACGGCGTCTCACTGCACACCGGGCTGCCCGACGGTACGTACACCGTCGCCTGGCAGGCCGTCTCCGCGGACAGCCACCCCGTCTCGGGCGCCTTCACCTTCTCCGTCGGAGCCCCCTCCAAGACCACCGTCGCCCTCCCGACGGACCAGGCCGGCGGCGGCCTCGTCGGCACCCTCTACGGCATCGCGCGCTACGCCGCGTACGCCGGTTTCATCCTGCTGGCCGGCGGCGCCGCCTTCGTACTGGCCTGCTGGCAGCGCGGGGCGGGGGCACGCCCGCTGCAACGCCTGGTCGTACGCGGCTGGATGACCCTCACCGCGGCCACCCTGGCCATGCTGCTCCTGCGCAACCCCTACACCGGCTCCGGGAAGCTCGCGGACGCCTTCGACCTCGACGGTCTGAAGGCCGTGCTCGACACCAAGCCCGGGGCGGCACTCGTATCCCGGCTGCTGCTGCTCGGCGCCTCCGCACTCTTCATCGCCGTACTGTTCGGGGCGTACGCGAAGCGCGAGGACGAGCGCGAGAAGAAGGACCTCACCTTCGGACTGGCCATCGGCGGCACGGTGATCGCCGCCGGGATCGCCGGGACCTGGGCGCTCGCCGAACACGCCTCGACCGGGATCCAGCCGGGCATCGCCATGCCGGTCGACGTGCTCCACCTGCTGGCCGTCGCCACCTGGCTGGGCGGGCTGACGGCCCTGCTGGTCGCGCTGTACCGGACGCCGGACATCGGAACCACGGCCGTACGGCGCTTCTCACGTATCGCGTTCGGCAGCGTGCTCGTGCTCACCGCCACCGGGCTCTACCAGTCCTGGCGCCAGGTCGGCACCTGGTCCGCGCTCACCGGCACCGGGTACGGGCAACTGCTGCTCGTAAAGGTGGGGCTCGTTGCCGTCCTGGTCGGGATCGCCTGGATCTCACGTCGCTGGACCGCACGGCTGGTCACGAACGGAACCGACGCGGAGGGAGAGGAGGCCGGGGCCGAGGCCGAGGCTGAGGAGGCCGCCTCAGCCGCACCGGCGTCCTTGGCCGAGGGCCCAGCGCGGGCGGCCCAGCTCGCCCGGCAGAGGGCCGCCGTGGCCACCGCCGAGAAGAAGCGGATCCGCGATGCCGACCCCGACCGGTCCGGGCTCCGCCGATCGGTGCTGGCGGAAGTCGGAGTCGCCGTGGCGCTGCTGGCCGTGACGACCGTACTGACCTCGACCGAGCCGGGACGTACCGAGGAAGAAGCGGCCCGCACCTCCACCGCGGCAACCGCCCCCGCGGCCGAAGGCCCGGTCAATCTGACGCTGCCCTTCGACACCGGCGGCAAGAACGGCAAGGGAACGGTGCGGATGGACATCGACCCCGCCCGTACCGGCGCCAATGAACTCCACATCTGGATCGACAGCATCGACGGCAAGGCCATGGACATCCCCGAACTGAAGCTCGCCTTCACTCTGGAGTCCAAGGACATCGGCCCGCTCCCCGTCGTCCCTGTCCGGCTCACCGAGGGTCACTGGACCGCGAACAACGTCCAGATCCCGATGGCGGGCAACTGGAAGGTCGCGGTGACCGTACGTACGTCGGACATCGATCAGACAACCATCGACAAGAACGTGAAGATCGGCTGAGCAGGATCGTGAGCGGAAACAGCAACAGGAAAACCTCCGCAGGCAGCGGGGACGACAGAACCCCTGGCAGCGGCGCCATCTCCCGGCGGCGGCTGCTCGGCAGCGCGGGCGCGGCCGGTGCGACCGGACTGGTACTGGGTACGGCGGGCGGCGCGACCGGCTATGCAGCGACCCGGCCCGACGAACCGGCCGCTCTGACCGCGGTCGGCTCCACCCAGGTGATGTTTCACGGGAAACATCAACCGGGGATCACCACTCCGCTTCAGGCCCGCGGCCATCTCGTCGCCTTCGATCTGACGCCCGGCGCAGGACGGAAGGAAGCAGCTGCGCTGATGCGCCGATGGTCGACCGTGGCCAGGCGCCTGATGGCCGGCGAACCCGCCGACAGCGGCACGGCGGACGGTGCGGCCCATGACACCGGGATCTCGCTGGATGCCGGACCGTCCTCACTGACCATCACGTTCGGCTTCGGCCGCACCTTCTTCGAGCGCACCGGCCTGGTCGGCCACCGGCCACCGGGGCTCGACCCGCTGCCGCCGTTCTCCTCCGACCACATCGACGCCAAGCGCTCCAACGGTGACCTCTGGGTACAGATCGGCGCCGACGACGCACTCGTCGCCTTCCACGCGCTGCGTGCCGTGCAGAAGGAGGCCGCCCCGGCCGCCAGGGTCCGCTGGCAGATGAACGGCTTCAACCGCAGCCCCGGCGCCACCGCGCAGCCGATGACCGCCCGCAATCTGATGGGCCAGATAGACGGCACCGGTAACCCGAAGCCCGGCGAGAGCGACTTCGACCGGCGCATCTTCGTCCCGGCCGGAACAGATGCGAAGTACGACTGGCTGGCAGGCGGCTCGTATGCGGTGGTACGGCGGATCAGGATGCTGCTCGACGACTGGGAGAAGCTCCCGGTGGAACGGCAGGAGCAGGTCATAGGGCGCCGCAAGAAGGACGGCGCTCCGCTGAGCGGCGGCACCGAGACCACCACGATGGACCTCGACAAGGCAGGCCCCGACGGCAAGCTCCTGATCCCGGACAACGCCCATGCCCGGATCTCCTCCCCCGAGAGGAACAGCGGCGCGGCCCTGATGCGGCGCCCCTTCTCGTACCACGACGGCATCTCGGCGGACGGCACTCCCGACGCCGGGCTGCTGTTCATCTGCTGGCAGGCGGATCCGCTGCGGGGGTTCGTCCCGGTGCAGCGCAAGCTGGACCGAGGCGATGCCCTGTCGCCGTTCATCCGGCACGAGGCCAGCGGCCTGTTCGCGGTGCCGGGCGGTGCGGAGGACGGCGAATACGTGGGTCAGCGGCTACTGGAGTCCTGAGGGACCGAGGCACATTAGGGTGACGGTATGTCCGCCACGCGCTACGCATATCTCGGCCCTGAAGGCACCTTCACCGAGGTCGCCCTCCGTACGCTCCCGGAAGCCGCCACCCGCGAACTCGTCCCGATGGTCTCCGTACCGGTGGCTCTGGACGCGGTGCGCAGCGGCGCCGCCGCGGCAGCGCTCGTACCGATCGAGAACTCCGTCGAGGGCGGCATCACCGCGACGCTCGACGAGCTGACCACCGGCGAACCGCTGATGATCTACCGCGAGGTGCTGCTCTCCATCACCTTCGCCCTGCTGGTGCGGCCCGGTACCAAGCTGTCCGACATCAAGTCGGTCACCGCGCATCCGGCCGCACAGCCGCAGGTGCGCAACTGGATGGCCGCCCATCTCCCGGACGTCGTATGGGAGTCGGCGGCCTCCAACGCCGACGGTGCCCGGCTGGTGCAGGAGGGACGGTACGACGCCGCCTTCGCCGGTGAGTTCGCGGCGGCGACCTACGGCCTCGAACCGCTGGTGACCGATATCCATGACGCGGTGAACGCGCAGACCCGCTTCGTCCTGGTGGGCCGCCCGGCCCGGCCGGCGGCGCCGACAGGTGCGGACAAGACGTCGGTGGTCATCTGGATGGGCGAGGACCACCCCGGTGCGCTGCTCGAACTGCTCCAGGAGTTCGCGGTGCGCGGGGTGAACCTGATGCTGATCCAGTCGCGGCCGACGGGGGCCGGCATCGGGAACTACTGCTTCGCGGTGGACGCCGAGGGGCACATCGCGGACCGCCGGGTCGGCGAGGCGTTGATGGGGCTGAAGCGGATCTGCCCGAAGGTGCGGTTCCTCGGGTCGTACCCGCGGGCCGGGGTGGCGTTGCAGGACGTACGGCCGCTGCGGGCGGGGACGTCGGACGCGGAGTTCACGGAGGCCTCCGACTGGCTGGCCCGGAATCTGGACGGCCGGGGCTGACTGCGGTTCGGGATTGACGGTCCCGGGGCTGACCGTCCCCGGGCTGACCGTCCCCGGGCTGACGGCGGTTCGGGGCTGACGGTCCCGGGAGCCGGTGCGCCCGGTTGTCGGCACGCCTGAACCACCGGTGCTATCTACCGCTTTTCATCATCCACAGAGTTATCCACAGGGGTAGTTCTCGACCTGGGGACAAGTCGACACCCCAATACGACATGGTCGACATATCGCTCCAGTCGACTCAGATACATCCACAGGTCGACAGGGTCGGCCGAGTTGCCCCGTGTCACCTCAATTCCATTGATCAACTCATTAGGACGGTGAATTCCCACCCGAACGAGCGTCTGAAGTGGGTTTGAGCGGGGAATCCATGAGCCCCCACGCAGCTTTCGGAATGATCCCTTCCGGTGTCCACAGATCTTCCTCACAGCCTGTGGATAACCTTGAGAAGCGCCAATACCTGTGGACAAGTGACGCCCAACTCCCCTTCCAGGCAAGGGGGATACGTCAAGACGGTCGATACCTTCTGCCCCATTTAGGGGAATAAACTCTTTTTATTGACGGTCGAGATCAACTCCGGCCACGTAATACCTTCCAGCATTACTAATTCGGGCAATTCGGGCAAAGTGACACGCTTGGCAATATCGGTTCGAGCTGGAGAAGCGCACACCGGTAGCCTGGAGGGGTGATTGACCTTCGCCTGCTCCGTGAGGACCCCGACCGTGTTCGCGCCTCCCAGCGCGCCCGTGGAGAGGACGTCGCGCTTGTCGACGCCCTTCTCTCCGCCGACGAGCGGCGCAGGTCGTCCGGCGTCCGCTTCGACGAACTCCGCTCCGAGCAGAAGTCGCTCGGCAAACTCATCCCCAAGGCTTCGCCCGAGGAGCGCGCCGAGCTCCTCAAGAAGGCCGAGCAGCTGAAGGCCGACGTCAAGGCGGCCGACGCGGCACAGGACGAGGCCGACGCCCAGGCCAAGAGCCTGATGCTCCAGCTCGGCAACATCGTTCACGAGGACGTGCCGGTCGGTGGCGAGGAGGACTTCGTCATCCTGGAGACGCACGGCACGATCCGTGACTTCGGGGCCGAGGGCTTCGAGCCCAAGGACCACCTGGAGCTCGGCGAGAAGCTCGGCGCCATCGACATGGAGCGTGGCGCCAAGGTCTCCGGTTCGCGCTTCTACTACCTGACGGGTGTCGGCGCGCTGTTGGAGCTCGCCCTGGTCAACGCGGCGATCGCACAGGCCACCGAGGCCGGCTTCGTCCCGATGCTGACGCCTGCTCTGGTCCGCCCGCGCGCCATGGAGGGCACCGGCTTCCTCGGCCAGGCCGCGGAGAACGTGTACCACCTGGAGAAGGACGACTTCTACCTGGTCGGCACCTCCGAGGTCCCGCTCGCCGCGTACCACATGGACGAGATCATCGAGGCCGACAAGCTGCCGCTGCGGTACGCGGGCTTCTCGCCGTGCTTCCGCCGCGAGGCCGGTACGTACGGCAAGGACACCCGGGGCATCTTCCGCGTCCACCAGTTCGACAAGGTCGAGATGTTCTCGTACGTCGACCCGGCGGACGCCGAGGCAGAGCACCGCAGGCTCCTGGACTGGGAGAAGCAGTGGCTCACCGCTCTTGAGCTGCCCTTCCAGGTGATCGATGTCGCCAGCGGCGATCTGGGGTCCTCGGCCTCCCGGAAGTTCGACTGCGAGGCGTGGATCCCGACGCAGGGCAAGTACCGCGAGCTGACGTCCGCTTCGAACTGCAACGGTTTCCAGGCGCGCCGCCTGTCCGTCCGGATGCGCGACGGCAAGAAGGTCCAGCCGCTGGCCACGCTGAACGGCACGCTGTGCGCCGTACCGCGCACGATCGTGGCGATCCTGGAGAACCACCAGCTGGCCGACGGCTCCGTACGGGTGCCCGAGGTGCTCCGTCCGTATCTGGGCGGGCGCGAGGTTCTGGAGCCGGTCGCCAAGTGACCTTTCCGTACAAGCTCGTCGCGACCGATCTCGACGGCACGCTGCTGCGTAACGACGACACGGTCTCCGAGCGCACCCGTGAGGCACTGGTCGCGGTCACCGCGGCCGGTGCCGCGCACATCATCGTCACCGGCCGCTCGGTCCCGTGGACCCGGCACATCCTGGACGACCTGGGCTACGAGGGGCTCGCGGTCTGCGGCCAGGGCGCGCAGGTCTACCACGCGGGCGAGCGCAAGCTGCTGACCTCGCTGACGCTGGACCGGCAGCTCGCCGGTCTCGCGCTGTCCAAGGTCGAGGCGGAGGTCGGCCCGCTGGCGCTGGCGGCGAGCCGTGACGGGCTCGACGGCGAAGTGCTGGTCGGCCCCGGCTACCGCGTACAGGAAGGGCCGCTTCCGGCTGTCTTCGCCAAGGACCCGGCCGAGTTGTGGTCGGCCCCTCTGAACAAGGTCTACATCCAGCATCCCGATCTCGACGACGACGCACTGGCGAAGGCCGCGCGATCGGCCGTGGGCAACCTGGTGGACGTGGTCATGGCCGGTCCCGGTGTGGTGGAGATCCTGCCGCTGGGGCTGAGCAAGGCGACCGGACTCTCGCTGGCCGCGCGTCGGCTGGGTCTGAAGGCCGCGGACACTCTGGCCTTCGGCGACATGCCGAACGACATCCCGATGTTCGCCTGGGCGCAGCGGGGTGTGGCGATGGCCAATGCGCATGAGGATCTGAAGGCCGTGGCCCAGGAGATCACCGCATCCAACGAGGACGACGGCATCGCTGTGGTGCTGGAGCGGCTGCTCTAGTCGTACGGGTACGGGTACGGGCGGGCGGGCGGGCGGGCGGGAACAACTGCTCCGGCCGTACCGGTACCCGACGCTGCTGCTGCGGAGGATGCGCGGATCGAACGCGCGCGGGGTTCACAGCCCCGACGACGGCTTAGCAAGCCGCTGCCTTACCACTCGGCCAATCCTCCGGGAGGGCGGCCGCGCGATGCGCAGACCGGCCGCCCCGGGCGTCCTGCTCCGATCGGCACGGCGGAGTCGTCGGTGACTACTCCGGCGCCGGCTCGGGCCCGCCCTGCTGGGAACTCGACGGACTCGGACTCTCGGTCATCGTCGCGCTCCTCTCCCGGCCGGTGGCGTGCATGTCGGCGTGCGGCTGTTGTTGTCGGGGCGTGCTGCACCGACTTCGGCAGGTGCTGTACCAACTACTGTGCTCGGGACGGCCTTTCGGTGCCACCCATTTTCCGGGCAACGCCGAAAGGCCGCGAACAGCCTTCGGATCAGCGCTGCTTGTTGCGGCGGCTCAGATCCTTCAGATGGCGGGCGAGATCATCCATCCTGCCGTCGATGCGGACGATGTCCTCGGACAGGAGGCCCAGCCGCACGCTCATGGCGCCGACGACCTGATGTGTGACGTCCAGCCTCCGGTCGAGGCTGTCGAGCCGGTGCGACATCCTGTTGAGGACGGGCCCGAGCTCCTGAAGCGCGCTGCCCACTCCGGCGAGGCAGCTCTCGACCCGGGTGACGCGGTGTTCGAGCGAGGCGTATCCGGCGCGCAGGTCCTGCTCGGCGTCGAGCAGATACGTACGGACGCATCGGGCGATGTCGCTGTCGCGAAGAAGCATCGCGACGTTGAGCACGGTCCTGCGGGTGTAGATCCTGAGCTGGGTCGCCGCCTGTGGATAACTTTCCGGCACCTCACCCGCCCATAGCGACAGCATGTCGCTATGGAAGGAGCGCAGCTCAGCGCCGCGCAGCACTCGCATCCCGTTCTCCACGAGCTCGTTCTGATGGCGGTCGGTGAGCCTCCTGACGGCGGTTGTGGATACTTCGAAGTAACGAGCCACCTCCTCTGTGCGAAGGTGAATTCCGTCCGGGAGCATGACAAGGCTCTTGACCTTTTCGAGGACATCGACGCGCCCCATCTGCTCGACGCGCAGCGCACGTGATTCGAGCAGGGCAACTTCCGTGGGCATGGACATGCCTTCCGATCGTGAAACCGACGATGGACAGCCCTGTCCCGGGCTTGAGGGGCGGAGGACGCTCACGGTTGCCACTCACTCAATGACCGACCCGGCGGGTACTACCTCACCGGCATCGGCAATCCCTGATTCACGAAAGCTACGACGCCACGGATTCCAGTTGCCTCCACGCATCCTGCACAACGAACCGATAACCGTACAGTTACGCGTAAGACCGTCCGAAATGCGTCAACCCCCGCCCAAGAGGCGAGGGTTGACGGAGATCGGAGTGATCAGAAACGGAGCAGGGCAGAGATGTCCGGAGGAAACCCCCCGGTCACTCCTCGCCGGCGAGCTTCAGCGTGCGCAGCTTCTGCCCCGCGTACCAGGTCGCCACCACCGTGACCGCCACCAGCAGGACCGTCGCGACCGGCAGCCCGACATCGGAGGTGATCGCGCCCGCCCCGCCGACCTTCTCGGCGACCGCGAGGGACCACTGCTGAACGCTGAGTGTGCGTGCCCCCGGCACCAGGGTGCCGAACAAGGCCTCCCACACCAACGCGTAGACGAGGCCGAAGACGACCGCGTGCCGGCTGACGGTGCCCAGCAGCAGGAACAGCGCGCTGTACGCGATCGAGGCGACCAGTGCCGCGATGGTGTAAGCCACCGCGATCTGCTGGCCGTTGCCGTTGAGGATCAGCCCCGCGATCAGCGTGGGCAGTGCGGAGAAGACCATCGTGACGGCGATGGCCACGATCAGCTTGGTGGCGATGATCGTCGGCCGCTTCACCGGCTTGGCCAGCAGATAGACGATCGATCCGTCGTCGATCTCGGGGCCGATGGCTCCGGTTCCGGCGATCACACCGATCAGCGGCACCATCGTGGCGAGGGCGAAGCCGCCCAGCACATCCGAGGCGACCTGGTCATCGGCCCCGGCGAACGTCCGTACCGCCACGGCGATGATCACCAGCAGTGCCGGCAGGACGAAGAGGATGGCGGCCCGGCGTCGGCCGAGCAGGGCCCGGTAGGTGAGCCGGGCGACTGTGGGGTCGTACATGACGCTTCACAGCTCCTTTCAGGCCACTACTCAGGCCGCTACGAGATAGGAAAAGACCGATTCAAGGGACTCGTCGGACGGCGAAACGGTCAGAAGGCGAATTCCGTGCTCACGTGCGACCTTCGGCAGCAACTCGGTGAAGCGTCCGAAGTCGACCGCCTGGATACGCAGGGCCTGTTCGCCCAGGTCCACCTCGATACCGGCCGTCGACGGGTCGGCAATGAGCGCGGCAGCGAGGGCGCGGTCGTCGCTGGAGCGTACGAGATAGCGGTGCGGGCGGTCCGTCATCAGCCGGCGGATCTTCCGGAAGTCACCGGACGCCGCGTGCCGTCCCGCCACGATCACCTCGATGTGCGAGGCGAGTTGTTCGACCTCTTCGAGGATGTGGGAGGAGAAGAGCACGGTACGGCCCTCCGCTCCCATCCGTCGCAGCAGCGCCATCAGCTGCATCCGCTGGCGCGGGTCCATCCCGTTGAACGGCTCGTCGAGCAGCAGCACCGACGGTTCGTGGACCAGGGCGGACGCCATCTTCACGCGCTGGCGCATGCCCTTGCTGTACGTCGAGATCTTGCGGTCCTGCGCGTACTCCATCTCGACCGTGGCCAGCGCCTTCTGCGCCGCCGCCTCGTCGAGTCCCTGCAGCTCCGCATTGGCGACGACGAACTCGCGGCCGGTCAGGAAGTCGTACATCCCTTCCCGTTCCGGCACGATCCCGATCTCCTTGTACACCGCTTCATTGCGCCAGATCGGCCGGCCGTCGAGCGTGACCGTGCCGGTCGACGGGGCGAGGAAGCCGGCCATCATGTTGATCAGCGTGGACTTTCCCGCACCGTTGGGGCCGAGCAGTCCGGTGACGCCCGGGCCCACCGTCATGCTCACGTCGTTGACGGCGACCACATTGCCGAACCAGCGCGAGGTGTGGTCGATCTCGATGGTGGTCACAGCCCGACCCTCCGGTAGCGGCGCATCAGTACGGCGAACGAGCCGGCGACGAGCGCGAGAACAACGATCAGATAGACCACGCCGGCCCCCGCCCCCGGGCCTTCCCCTCCGGGGAAGGCCGAATCGGCCCCGAGGAACGCGGTCTGTACACCGCCGATCAGTGTGATGGGGGAGAAGAGCCCCAGCCACTCGATGGCCCCCGCCGAACCCGTCTGCCAGGCAATGGCCTGGACCGTGGAGACCGCTCCGTAGGAGATGGTCAGTACGGCGATCACCGCGGCGACACCGAAACCGCGGCGCGGTGTCAGCGCGGCCATCACCAGGCCCAGTCCGGCGAAGAGCACGGAGAGCAGCGCCACCGACACCAGCCCCTGTCCGAACCCCTTGGTCTGCTCGGCGAAATCGAACTTCCCGAGCAGCGCGCCCGCATAGAGGATGACGAGCGGCGCCCCGGTGAGGATGAAGAGCGCGGACGCCATGGCCGCCAGCTTCGCGACGACGTAGTCGATCCGCTCGATCGGCCGTGAGAAGTACAGCGGCACGCTCTTGAAGCGCAGGTCGCGGGAGACCGACTGCGGTGCCTGCGCGGCAAGGAAGAGGCCGATGACGGCCTGCAGATAGATCGCGAACGCCGTGTACTTGACCGGCAGTGCCGTGGCCCCCGGGGTGGCGATGGCGACCGCGACGATGATCGCCGCGATCATGCACATCACACCGAAGAGCAGCATCGGCAGCACCTTGGACTTGGCGGAACGCCCCAGTCCGAAGGAACCCCGCAGGGACTGGGAGTAGAGCGAGCGCCGCGCATAGCCGCGGCCCAGCCGCATGCCGTCGTAGGAGCGGTACCCGATGTTGTGGATCCGGGAGGTCTCGCTCCCGCTCACGGCCCCGGTCTCAGTGCTCATCACGACCGCTCCCCTTCTGCTGTACGGCCCCGACGGCCGCGGACACGGTCTGCGCCACGGCTGCGGCCTGCGGTGCCTCTTCGGTACGGAAGACCTCGGCGATGTGGTGGCGCCGCTGCTCCATCCGTACGAGCCCGAGCCCGAGCCCGGCGACGCTGTCGCGCACGATGTCGTACGTCTCCTCGCCGGTCGCCTCGATCAGCAGGATGTGGCCCGCGCCGGGCAGCCCCTGCCCGTCGAGACCGTCATGGCCCATGAGCTTGACGCCGGCCCGGGTGAGGGCCTGACGCAGTGCGTCGGTGCCGTCCGGGTGGGTATCGCTGTCGGTGACCTCGACCGCGAGGGTCGTGGTGGTCTGCGTGAAGTCGCTGGTGGAGCTGGAGCGCAGGAGTGTGCCGCCATCGATGACGACGACATGGTCGCAGGTACGTTCCAGCTCACCCAGGAGGTGCGAGGTGACCAGCACCGAGATGCCGAAGTCCGTGTGCACGCGGCGGATCAGCCCGAGCATCTCGTCGCGGCCGACCGGGTCGAGGCCGTTCGTCGGCTCGTCGAGCAGGACCAGCTGCGGGTCGTGGACCAGTGCCTGGGCCAGTTTCACGCGCTGCTTCATGCCGGTCGAGTAGCCACCGATGGGGCGGTAGCGCTCCTCGTACAGACCGACGTGGCGCAGCGTGTCGGCGGTGCGCTCGCGCGCTGCCGTCGGCGGCAGTCCGGACATCCGCGCCATGTGGACGACGAACTCCGTGGCCGAGACGTCCGGCGGCAGACAGTCGTGCTCCGGCATGTAGCCGACCCGTTCCCGGATGGCGGCGCCATGGGTGGCGACGTCGAGCCCGAGCACCGCGGCCCGGCCTTCGGTGGCGGGGGACAGACCCAGCAGGATCTTGATCAATGTGGACTTGCCGGCTCCGTTGGAACCCACCAGGCCGGTCACACCGGGCCCGATGTCCAAGGAGAGCCGGTCAAGCGCGGTCACCCGGGGGAACCGCTTGCTCAGGCTTTCGGTCGCGATCACAGTCACGTCTTCGACGATAGTGGCGCGGACCACACCGGTCGTCAGCCCAAGCGGCTGGATCCGCATCAGACTCCAGACGTACGGACCCGTAGGGGGCCACCACAGAGGAGGAGTCCGGAGGTCGAGGGAAGGGCTTCCCCGAGTTGTCCACAGGTCTCCGCACACCTCTTGACGTAGTCGCCGGACATTGTCACATTCATCAGTGTCACGTTACGGGCACGTACCGCACACGGCAGGGAACGGACGGTGGCATGACCTCGGCAGTGAAGGACGAACAGGCCCCGGAGCTGCGGGGGTTCAGAGAAGTACAACGTCTCGCGTACGACTGCGCCGAGGCCGTCGCCGCCCGGCTCACGCCGGGGGTGACCGAGCGCGAGGCCGCCCGCATGCAGCGCGACTGGCTGCGCGAGCGTGGGGTGCGGGACTGGTTCCACCTCCCCTTCGCCTGGTTCGGAGACCGCACGGCGTTCGCCGGCTTCAAGGTGCCCCTGCAGTTCTTCCCGACCAACCGGAGGCTGGAGCCGGGAATGCCGTTCATCCTCGACATGGCCCCGGTGTACAAGGGCTTCACGGCGGACATCGGCTATTCCGGCTGTCTCGGACTCAATCCCCTGCACGACAGGCTCCTGGCCGATCTGGAAGTCCACCGCGAGCTGATTCTGCGCGAGGTGCGGGAACGGCGTTCGCTGCGCGAGATCTACGAGGACGTCGAACGCCTGATGATCAAGCAGGGGTACGCCAACAGACATCGCGCGTACCCCTTCGGCGTCATCGCCCACAAGGTCGACCGCGTTGCCGAGCACCGCTGGTCCCCGCATGTGTTCGGCTTCGGCGCCCAGTCGCTCAAGGGGCTGATGAGTGACGCCCTGCACGGACACCGGGACGGCTGGTCGCCGCTGTGGAGTCCCTACCGCTTCTCCGACCATCCGCCGCAGCCCGGGCTGTGGGCGGTCGAACCCCACCTCGGATTCCGGGGTACGGGCGCCAAGTTCGAGGAGATCCTGGTGGTCACCGACTCCAAGGACCCTGAACAGAGCGCCTTCTGGCTGGACGACGACCTGCCGCATGTGCGGCGCTGGGCCGAAGAGAGGGTGGCGGCATGAGTCTGCAGAGCCTGCCGGGAGCGCGCGAGCGCCGGGTGCGTACAGGCGGAATCGAGCTGTGTGTCGCCGAGTTGGGCGACGAGGCACGGCCGACGATCGTCCTCGTGCACGGCTACCCGGACAGCAAGGAAGTCTGGACGGACGTGGCCAGGCAGCTGGCCGACCAGTGGCACGTCGTGCTGTACGACGTACGCGGGCACGGCCGGTCCACAGCGCCCGCACCGCTGCGTGGCGGCTTCACCCTGGAGAAGCTCACCGATGACTTCCTGGCCGTCGCCGATGCGGTGAGCCCGGACCGGCCGGTGCATCTGGTCGGGCACGACTGGGGGTCGGTCCAATCCTGGGAGTTCGTCACGGTCAAGCGGACCGAGGGCCGGATCGCCTCGTTCACCTCGATGTCCGGGCCTTCCCTGGACCACTTCGGGCACTGGATCAAACAGCGGATGACCCGGCCCACCCCGAGCCGGGTCGGCCAGCTGCTCGGCCAGGGCGCCAAGTCCTGGTACGTCTACATGCTGCATACGCCGGTCCTGCCCGAGCTCGCCTGGCGCGGTCCGCTCGGCAAGCAGTGGCCGCGGATTCTCCAGCGACTGGAGAAGGTGCCCGCGGGCGACTATCCGACGCCCTCCCTGCCCGACGATGCGGCGCACGGCGCCTGGCTCTACCGCGACAACGTCCGGGCCCGGCTGCGCAGACCGCGTACCGATGCCTATGCGCATGTACCGGTCCAGTTGATCACGCCGACCGGTGACATCTTCCTGTCGGAGAAGCTGTACGACCAGCTGGAGCTGTGGGCTCCGCAGTTGGTGCGCCGCTCCCTGCCGGGCAAGCACTGGGTGCCGCGCACCAGGCCGGACCAGCTCGCCTCCTGGATCAGTGAGTTCGTCGCAGCCAACGAGGCGGCACAGGAGGACGGCCGGCCGGTGCAGGACACCGCGCCGACCGGGGCGTACGCGGACCGGTTCGGCGGACAGCTTGTCCTTGTGACGGGCGCGGCAGGCGGCATCGGGCGAGCCACCGCTTTCGCCTTCGCCGAGGCGGGCGCCCGGGTGGTGGCCGTGGACCGGGACGCGGAGGGGGCGGCCAGGACAGCGGAGATGGCCCGGCTGATCGGCTCTCCGGCAGCCTGGGGCGAAGCGGTCGACGTCAGCGACGAACAGGCGATGGAGAAGCTCGCCGAGAAGGTCGCCACCGAGTACGGCATCGTCGACGTCCTGGTCAACAACGCAGGGATCGGCCTGTCCGGCTCCTTCCTGGAGACCACGAGCGAGGACTGGAAGAATGTCCTCGACGTCAATCTGTGGGGTGTCATCCACGGCTGCCGGATCTTCGGCAAGCAGATGGCCGAACGCGGCCAGGGCGGCCATATCGTCAACACGGCTTCCGCCGCCGCCTATCAGCCCTCCCGGGCACTGCCCGCATACAGCACCTCCAAGGCAGCCGTGCTGATGCTCAGCGAGTGCCTGCGGGCCGAGCTCGCCGACCGGTCGATCGGGGTCAGCGCGATCTGCCCCGGCATCGTCAACACGAACATCACCGCGACGACGCACTTCGCGGGCGCCGACGCGGCGGAGGAAAAACGTCTGCAGAGGCGGACCAGCCGGTTGTACGGGCTGCGCAACTATCCGCCGGAGAAGGTCGCCGACGCGATCCTCAAAGCGGTGGTGCGCAACCAGGCCGTCGTTCCGGTGACACCGGAGGCCCGCGGCGCCCGGCTCCTGTCCCGGTTCAGCCCCGGTGCGCTGCGCGGGATCGCCCGGCTGAAGCCGCCGCTGTGAGCGGCCCCGGGCAGCCGTCGGCGGTGGCCGGCCGGTCCGCCGCCGAGTACCGGATCGAGGACCTGGCGCATGCGAGCGGCGCCACGGTCCGTACGATCCGCGCCTACCAGGACCGCGGCCTGCTGCCGACGCCGGAACGGCGCGGCCGGGCCAATGTGTACCGGGACACCCACCTCGCCCGGCTCCGGCAGATCGCCGATCTGCTGGATCGCGGCTACACCCTGGCCAGCATCAAGGAACTCCTGGATGCCTGGGACACAGGCCGCGGTCTGGGCGGGGTGCTCGGGCTCGTCGCCGAGGTGCACGGCCCCTGGACGGACGAGCAGGCCGACCGGATAACCCGGGCGGAGCTGAACACCAGGTTCGGCGGCAGCCCGGACGATGAGGCGGTCGCCGAGGCGGTGGACCTCGGCGTACTCGAACGCATCCCGGGACGGGACGACGAGTTCCTGGTTCCGAGCCCTCAAGAGCTGGCTGTGGCAGTGGAGTTGTACGCGGCAGGCGTGCCACTCGGTGCAATCTCTGGCCATCTCAGGGAACTTCGCGGCCAGGTCGAGCAGATCGCCTCACGCTTCCTTGAATTCACCACCGAACATGTCTTCGCGCGCTATCTCGGTCACCGCCCGCCGACGGACTCGGACGCGGCAGAAGCGGCCGCCATGGTGCGCAGGCTGCGTCCGCTCGCCCAGCAGACGGTGGACGCCGAACTGGCGCGTGCGATGCGGACGTTCGCCACCCGTCATCTGCAGCACCATCTCGGCACTGACACCCCGCTCACCTCGGAGACCTCGATACCTGCGACGCACCAGATCGATCTGCCATCGGAGACAATCCGCTCCGTACAACGGCTGGTTGGTCCCGAGAACGTGTCCGCCTTCGTCGCAGCAGCGGCAGAACGCGAGGTGCAGTCAAGGACATTGGATGCACTTGTCTCATCTACCAATGAAGCAACGCAGATTACCCAAAGCGGTTGATTCTTCGATGACTTATCCACAGAATCACCAATTACCCTGTGGATAACTCAAGTTGGCTGTGGATCAAACCTGTGGACGAAAATTGCTACAGCGAATAAAATTGCTGTAGTGAATCGAGGTGAAATCCGGATGCGAGTGAGCGACCGCCGCGGGCACTCTGACGGGATGGACGAAAGACGCACCGTCAAGGTGTCCAAGTACCTCTCGAAACACCTGCGGCACCAGCCGGAGCGGATCGGAATCACGCTCGACGCCAACGGCTGGGTGACGATCGACGAACTGCTGCGCGCCACGGCCCGCAACAACTTCCCCATCACCCGGGCCGAGCTCGACCATGTCGTCGCCGCCAACGACAAGCAGCGCTTCGCAGTCGAGGACGGCCGCATTCGTGCGAGCCAGGGCCACACCGTCCCGGTCGATCTCGCTCTCCCGCCGGCCGAGCCGCCCGCGTACCTCTATCACGGCACGGTGGGCCGCGCGCTGGACGCGATCCGCAGCGAGGGCCTGCGCCCCATGAACCGCACGCACGTCCACCTCTCGCCCGACCGCGAGACGGCGACCAGGGTCGGCGCCCGGCGCGGCCGCCCCGTCGTCCTGTCGGTGGACGCGGCCGCGATGCACCGCGCGGGCCACACCTTCTACGTCAGCGCCAACGGAGTCTGGCTCACCGCTGCCGTACCGCCCGCGTTCCTGCGTTTGCGCGACTGATCCCGCGAGTGATCCAACGACCGGTCCCGCCGAGGGCCGGTGCGCTTCCACGAAGGCGGGCTCCACCGGTTCCGACCCGTATGGTCGTAGCCATGCGTCTGAGCACTGTGATTCTGCCGATCCACCGTTGGAGCGAGGGCCAAAAGGTCTGGCAGCGCGCCGAGGAACTGGGGTTCCACGCCGCCTACACCTACGACCACCTGGCCTGGCGGACCTTCCGCGACGGGCCGTGGTTCGGCGCGGTACCGACCCTCACCGCCGCAGCCGCCGCCACCCAGCGGCTGCGTCTGGGCACCCTCGTCACCTCCCCCAACTTCCGGCATCCGGTCACGCTCGCCAAGGACCTCATCACGCTCGACGACGTCTCCGACGGACGCGTCACCCTCGGCATCGGCGCGGGCGGCAACGGTTTCGATGCCACGACGCTGCGCCGAAGCGACGAGGAGCCGTGGACGCCGCGCGAACGGGCCGACCACTTCGATGAGTTCGTACCGCTGCTCGACCAGCTGCTGCGCGAGCCCTCGGTGACGCACGAAGGCCGGTTCTACGCGGCGAACGAGGCCCGGAACATCCCCGGCTGTGTGCAGCGGCCCCGGCTGCCGTTCGCAGTGGCCGCCACCGGGCCCCGCGGAATGAAGCTCGCCGCGCAGTACGGCCAGGCCTGGGTCACCACGGGAGACCCGAAGCTGTACGAAGCGGGCACCCCGGAGCAGTCCGTGGAGGCCATCCGTGGGCAGCTCACCAAGCTGGGCGCGGCCTGCGAGTCCATCGGCCGGGACGCTGCCGAGCTGGACAAGATCCTTCTCACCGGTTTCACGCCGGACCGCCCGCTGCAATCCTTCGACGCCTTCGTGGATTTCGCGGGCACCCACTTCGCACTGGGCTTCACGGAGATCGTCATTCACTGGCCGATCCCGGACTCCGACTTCGCGGCGGACGAGAAGGTCTTCGAGCGCATCGCCACCGAGGGCCTGGCCCAGCTCGGCCGCTGACAGACCCAGCGCGGCCGCCGGCCGGACCACCACGGCCGCCGATCGGCCCGGCACGGCGACTGGGCTCTGGCATATGTGCCAGGCATGTCCCCCGGTCAGGGGCGCACATCCTCATATGTGCGCCCCTCTGCACGCCCGTGCGCCTTCGTACGCGAGAATGGGCGTGTGACCTCAGCTATCGACTCGCCTTCGCCTGCCGCTCCCCGGCTGATCGCCACCGACCTGGACGGCACCCTGCTGCGCGACGACAAGACCGTCTCGGACCGTACGGTCGCCGCGCTCGCCGCCGCCGAGGAGGCCGGTATCGAGGTCTTCTTCGTCACCGGACGCCCGGCCCGCTGGATGGATGTCGTCAGCGACCATGTCCACGGCCACGGCCTGGCGATCTGTGCGAACGGCGCCGCGGTCGCGGATCTGCACGCGGACGGCAAACTGGTCAAGGTCCGCCCGCTGGAGCGCGACATCGCCCTCGACGTCGTGCACACACTGCGCGCCGCCGCCCCCGGCACTTCCTTCGCCGTCGAACTGACCACCGGCATCCACTACGAACCGGCCTACCCGCCCTTCCACCTGGCCCCGGGTGCCACCGTCGCCATCGCCGAGAAGCTGCTCCACGAGGAGACGCCGGGCACCGGCGCCCCCGTGCTGAAGCTCCTCGCCCACCACGCCGAACTGGCCCCGGACGACTTCCTCGCCCTGGCCCGTACGGCAGCCGGCGACCGGGCCTCGTTCACCCGGTCCAGCCCCACGGCCCTGCTGGAAGTCAGCGGCCCCGGAGTCTCCAAGGCCAGCACCCTGGCGCTGTGCTGCGCCGAGCGCGGCATCTCGCCCGCCGAGGTCGTCGCCTTCGGCGACATGCCCAACGACGTGGAGATGCTGACCTGGGCGGGCACGTCGTACGCGATGGGCAACGCCCACCCGGCCGCACTCGCCGCCGCGTCCGGCCGGACCGCCACCAACGGCGACGACGGCGTCGCGGTCGTCATCGAGCGGATCCTCGCCGAGCGCCGGACGTCCGACGCGGCACGCTGAGGCCCGCGCCCGGCAGCGCCCCCCGCCCCCGCCGGGCCCCTGATCGCCCGACCGCCCTCAGATCGGCGCCTCCCACACCACCGTCGTGCCGCCCCCGTCCTCCCCGATGCCGGGTCCGAACCAGCTCGCACCGCCGAGGGATTCCGCCCGTCGCGCCAGGTTCCGCAGCCCGCTGCGCCGGCCGCCCGACGGGATGCCCACCCCGTCGTCGGCCACCGACAGCCGCACCGCGTCCCTCCCGTCGGGCAGCGTGACGGTCGCATCGACGACCACGTCGATCAATGACGCCTCGGCATGCCGGAAGGCATTGGACAGCGCCTCCCGCAGCGCCGCGATCAGGTTTTTGCCGGTCAGCTCGCCGACCAGCGAGTCGACCGGGCCGAGGAAGCGGTGCGAGGGCTTGAAGCCCAGCGGGACCGCCGCCATGTTGATCTCGCGCAGGACGCGGGTGCGCAGCCCGGACGGCGCTTCGGCCGGCTCCTGCTGCAACGCGAAGATCGCGGTACGGATCTCCTGGATGGTCACGTCCAGCTCGTCGACCGCCCGGCCGACACCGGTCTGCACCTCGGGCACGACCGACCGGCGCTGGGCACTCTCCAGCATCATTCCGGTGGCGAACAGCCGCTGGATGACCAGGTCGTGCAGATCGCGGGCGATCCGGTCACGGTCCTCGTACACCGCGAGCCGCTCCCGGTCCCGCTGTGCCTCGGCCATCATCAGCGCGAGTGCGGCCTGCGAGGCGAACTGGGTGGCGAGGGTCCGTTCCGTCTCCGTGAACGGCCTCTCGCCCCGGGCGCGAGGGGTGGCGAGCGCGCCCAGCACCCGTCCACCGCTGTGCAGGGGCAGCAGCATGCTGGGGCCGAACCGGTGGGCCAGCGTGGTGACCATGCGGGGATCGGTGGCCGAGTCGTCCACGAAGACCGCCTCGCCGCCCAGCAGCTTCGCCACCACCGGGCTCTCCGGCCCGATGATCACCCCCAGCTGGGCGGAGGGGTTGTCCGCGGAGACGGCGACGATCTCCAGGCCGCCCTCCTCGGCCGGCAGCAGCACGATCCCGGCGGCGGACGCGGCGAGATGGCGGGCCTGCTCGGCGACGACGGAGAGCGCGTCATCGGCGTCCCCGCCGGACAGCAGGGCGGTGGTCACGGCCACCGAGCCGTCGATCCACCGCTCGCGCTGGCGTGCCGCCTCGTACAGCCGGGCGTTACCGATGGCGATCCCGGCCTCCGTGGCGAGCACCCGCACCATGTGCAGGTCGTAGTCGTTGAACTCGCCCCCGTCGTCCTTCTCGGCCAGATAGAGATTTCCGAAGATCTCTCCCTGTACGCGGATCGGAACGCCGAGGAAGCTCCGCATCAGGGGATGGCCGGGCGGGAATCCGGCGAACCTCGGATCGGCTGTCAGATCTGCGAGTTTCACCGGTACCGGGTCATGGATCAGTGCGCCGAGCAGCCCCCGGTGCCCGTCGGGGCGGCGGCCGATCTCGTGCGCCACCTCGTCCGGAACTCCGTACGTGACGAAATCGGAGAGCCCCGCTCCCTCCTCGTCGACGACGCCGATGGCGGCGTAGCGGGAGTGGGCGAGTTCCGCCGCCGTCTCGCAGATCCGGTCGAGGGTGGAGTGCAGTTCGAGGCCCGTGCCGACGGAACGCATGGCTTCCAGCAGCTGCGGTACACGGGCGGTGAGTTCGGTGGACAGGCCCTGCAGGCTGCGGGTCGCCTGTGTCGCGGCTTCGAGTGGGTCCTTCGGGTCCTGCTCTGGCATAACCCGAGACTAGTTAGTCCCTATTGGTGAGGAAAGTCGGCTATTGCGCCGCCCCCGCTCATGCCCGTACGCCCACGGCTTCTTCGGGCACCCGCACGGTCTCCCGCTCGCGCTCCAGCATCCGGCGCAACGGGCCCTCCTCGGCGGCGAGACCGGCGTACGTCCCGCGCTGCACAACCCGGCCGGCATCGAGTACCACCACCTCGTCGACGGCTTCGAGCCCTTGGAGGCGGTGGGTGATCAGTACCGTCGTACGCCCCCGGGTGGCGGCCAGCAGATCTGCGGTCAGGGCGTCCGCGGTCGCCAGGTCGAGATGTTCCGCGGGCTCATCCAGAACGAGTACGGGAAAGTCGGCGAGGATCGCCCGGGCCAGGGCGAGGCGCTGGCGCTGGCCGCCGGAGAGGCGTGCGCCGTGTTCTCCGACGAGGGTGTCGATCCCGTCGGGCAGCGCCTCGGCCCAGTCGAGCAGCCGTGCCCGGTCGAGGGCGGCCCGCAGTTCCTCGTCCGTCGCACCGGTACGGGCCAGCCGCAGGTTCTCCCGGATGGAACTGTCGAAGATATGGGCGTCCTGGGCGCACAGCCCGACGAACTGCCGGACCGTGTCCCCCTCCAGCGCACAGGCCTCGACACCACCGATCCGGTACGTCCCCGCCCGTGCATCCAAGAAGCGGAGCAGGACCTGCGCGAGGGTCGTCTTCCCGGAGCCGGAGGGCCCGACGACGGCGATACGCCGGCCGGCCGTCAGCCTCAGGTCGACGGAGTCCAGGGCGTCCCGCTCGGCTCCCGCGTACCGCGCCGACAGCCCCCGCACCTCCAGCGGGAAGGGCGATCCGGGTGTCCCGGCCGGGCTGCCTGGTTCGCGCACCGGCAGCGGAGCGTCCAGCACCTCGTACACCCGCTCCGCACTCCGCTTGACCCGCTGCCGGTACTGCACGGCAACCGGCAGACCGGTCACGGCCTCGAAGGCGGCCAGCGGCGTGAGTACCACCACCGCGAGCTCCACGCCCGCAAGCCGCCCGTCGTGCACGGCGGGGAGGGCAACAAGTGCGGTGGCGACGACGGTGAGGCCGCCGATCAGAGCGATGAGACCGCCGCCGAGTGCGGTGGCGGTGGCCGCACGGGCGGCGATGCGAGTCAGGACGCCGTCGGCCTCCCGAGTCCGCTCCGACCGGGCGGGCAGGGCGCCCGCGACGGTCAGTTCGGCGGTCCCGCCGAGCAGGTCCGTGATCCGGGTGGCCAGATCGGCACGTGCGGGGGCCAGTTGGCGTTCCGCGTGGCGGGAGCAGGCGCCGCTGACCAACGGCACTCCCGCTCCGGCCAGCAGCAGTCCGGCGGCCAGCACGATGCCTGCCGCCGGCAGCAGCCAGCCGATGAATCCGGCGGTCGCCGCGCCCACAACGACGGCGGTCCCGGCGGGCAGCAGCCAGCGCAGCCAGTAGTCCTGCAGGGCGTCGACATCGGCGACGAGCCGGGAGAGCAGGTCCCCGCGCCGGGTCCGGCGCAGACCGGCCGGTGCGATGCGTTCCAGCCCTCGGTAGACCGCGACGCGCAGCTCGGCGAGCATCTTGAGCACGGCGTCGTGCGACACCAGGCGCTCGGCGTAGCGGAAGACGGCCCGGCCGAGACCGAAGGCGCGGGTCGCGGTCACGGCGACCATCAGATAGAGCACCGGGGGCTGCTCGGCGGCGCGGGAGATCAGCCAGCCGGAGACGGCCATGAGTCCGACGGCCGAGCCCAGGGCGAGGCTTCCCAGCAGCAGTGCGAGTGCCAGCTGTCCGCGCTGTGCCCCTGCGGCCTCCCTGACCCGGGCCAGGACCTGCCCGGAGCGGGCCGCGGTGTCCCGCAGCACCCCGGGCTCCGGCACCGCGTCACTCCTGTCGGCGGCAGCGCTCGTGGGTCGCGGCACCGAGGCGGACGACTCGGGCCTCTCCGGCCGAACTGTCACGCCCGGTTCCAGTGTCACCACCCGGTCGGCCACCGAGAGCAGCGCCGGGCGGTGCACGACCAGCAGCACGGTCCGCCCCGCCGCCAGCCTCCGTACCGCCTCGACAATGCCCGCTTCCGTCTCGCCGTCCAGGCTCGCGGTCGGCTCGTCGAGCAGCAGCAGCGGCCGGTCGGCGAGGAAGGCCCGCGCGAGTGCGAGGCGCTGGCGCTGACCGGCGGAGAGGCCCGCACCGTCCTCTCCGAGGAGCGTCCCCGCGCCGTCCGGCAGTTCCGCCACGAAGTCGTATGCCCCCGCGTCCCGCAACGCCGCCGTCACCGCGCCGTCGTCCGCGTCCGGCCGGGCCAGCCGTACGTTCTCCGCGATCGTGCCCGCGAAGAGATACGGGCGCTGCGGCACCCAGGCGATCCGTTCCCGCCAGCGCTCGGGCGCCAGCGTCGCCAGATCGGCGCCACCGATCCGTACCCGCCCCTCGTCGGGTGCCGTGAATCCCAGCACCACATCGAGCAGGGTGGACTTCCCGACGCCGCTCGGGCCGACCAGGGCAACGGTCTCCCCCTCGTCCACCACCAGCGAGGCTCCGTCCAGCGAAGGTTCGGTACGGCCCTCGTGCCGTACGGTCACCCCTTCCAACTCCAGCCGCAGCGACTCCGGAGTGTCCGCCTTGCCGCCCGGCCGGGGCTCGGTCTCCAGGACCGAGAAGATCTCCTCCGCGGCCGAGAGCCCCTCGGCGGCCGCGTGGTACTGCGCGCCGACCTGGCGGATCGGCAGATAGGCCTCGGGCGCCAGGATCAGCACCACCAGGCCGGTGTAGAGGTCGAGTTCGCCGTGCACGAGCCTCATGCCGATGGTGACGGCGACGAGAGCCACCGACAGGGTCGCCAGAAGCTCCAGGGCGAAGGACGACAGGAACGCGATACGCAGCGTGCGCAGCGTGGCCCGCCGGTACTGCGAGGTGATGGTGCGGATGGATTCGGCCTGTGCCTTGGCCCGGCCGAAGACCTTCAGCGTCGGCAGTCCGGCGACCACGTCGAGGAAGTGCCCGGAGAGCCGGGACAGCAGCCGCCACTGGCGGTCCATCCGCGACTGGGTGGCCCAGCCGATCAGGATCATGAATAGCGGGATGAGCGGCAGCGTGACCACGATGATCGCTGCCGAGACCCAGTCCTCGGTGACGATCCGGGCAAGGACCGCCACCGGGACGACCACCGCGAGTCCGAGCTGCGGCAGATAGCGCGCGAAGTAGTCGTCGAGCGCGTCGACCCCTCGGGTGGCGAGCGCCACCAGGGAGCCGGTGCGCTGGCCGCTCAGCCAGCCGGGCCCGAGCGCCGCGGCCCGCTCCAGCAGCCGGCCACGGAGTTCGGACTTGACCGCCGCGCTGGCCCGGTGCGCGGCCAGTTCGGTCAGCCAGGAGACAAGCGCCCGGCCGAGTGCGACGGCCGCGAGCAGGATCAGCGGGGTTCGCAGTTCGGAGACGGTCAGTCCGTCCCCGAACCCGCCCACCACCACTTCGGCGATGAGCATGGCCTGGGCGATGACCAGCGCCGCCCCGACAACTCCGAGTGCCACCACGGCTGCCAGGAAGAGGCGGGTGGCGCGGGCGTAGCGGAGCAGGCGCGGGTCGATCGGTTTCACGTGAAACAGCTCCCGGTGAGCTCGGTCGGCGGACCAGGGCCTGTCCGGCGGATCGGAGTCGGACAGGCCCCGGGTGTGTTCAGTGCACTTCGGCGATGTGCTGCGTACCGATGCGCTTACGGAACACCCAGTACGTCCAGCCCTGGTAGATCAGGACGACCGGGGTGGCGATCCCCGCACACCAAGTCATGATCTTCAGCGTGTACGGCGTGGACGAGGCGTTGGTGACCGTGAGGCTCCAGGCGTCGTTCAGCGAGGACGGCATGACGTTCGGGAAGAGCGTCAGGAAGAGCATCGCGACCGCGGCCACGATGGTCACGCCGGAGAGCGCGAACGACCAGCCCTCACGTCCCGCCGCGATCGCGCCGATCGCACCGACCAGCGCCACCACCGCGATGATCATCGCCAGCAGGCTCCAGCCGTCGCCATTGTCGATCTGGGTCCAGATCAGGAAGCCGAGTGCGAGCACCGCGGTGAGCGGCCCGAGCTTCAGCGCCAGCTTGCGCGCCCGCTCCCGGATGTCCCCGACGGTCTTGAGCCCCGCGAACACGGCACCGTGGAAGGTGAAGAGGGTGAGCGTGACCAGTCCGCCGAGGACGGCGTACGGATTGAGCAGGTCCCAGAAGGTGCCCACGTACTCCATGTCCGCGTCGATCTTCACGCCGCGCACGATGTTCCCGAAGGCCACGCCCCAGAGCAGGGCCGGGATCAGCGAGGTCCAGAAGATCGCGTGCTCCCAGTTGGTCTGCCACTTCTCCTCGGGCCGCTTCGACCGGTACTCGAAGGCGACGCCCCGCACGATCAGGCAGACCAGAATGATCAGCAGCGGCAGATAGAAGCCGGAGAACAGGGTGGCGTACCACTCGGGGAAGGCGGCGAAGGTCGCACCGCCCGCGCTGAGCAGCCACACCTCGTTGCCGTCCCAGACGGGCCCGATCGTATTGATCAGAACCCGTCGTTCCTTGCGGTCGCGGGCCAGCAGCTTGGTGAGGACACCGATCCCGAAGTCGAATCCCTCCAGGAAGAAGTAGCCGGTCCAGAGGACGGCGATGAGTACGAACCAGACGTCGTGGAGTTCCATCTCTCAGCTCCTCTGCTCTCAGTAGGAGAAGGCCATCGGCCGGTCGGCGTCTTCGTGGTCGTCGCCGCCGATCTTGGTGGGCGGGTTGAGGTCGGCCTCCGTGAGCTCCGGCGGTCCGGCCTTGATGTACTTCACGAGCAGCTTGACCTCGATCACCGCGAGCGCGGCGTAGAGCAGGGTGAAACCGATCATCGAGGTGAGCACCTCGCCCTGCGAGGTGCCGGGGGAGACCGCGTTGCGGGTCTGGAGCACGCCGTAGACGACCCAGGGCTGACGGCCCATCTCGGTGAAGATCCAGCCCCAGGAGTTGGCGATCAGCGGGAAGAGCAGCGTCCAGAGCGCGACGATCCAGTAGCACTTGGCGAGCTTCGGGCTGAGGGCCTTGTTCTTGAAGAGAACCAGATGGGGCACTTCGTCCTCACCGGTCCGCATCCCCGGCGGCAGCATGAACTTCCTTCGTGTCAGCCACAGTCCGAGGATGCCGAGGGCGAAGGACGCCATCCCGAAGCCGATCATCCAGCGGAAACTCCAGAACGCGACCGGGATGTTGGGCCGGTAGTCGCCGGGGCCGAACTTCTCCTGCTCGGCCTTGTTGATGTCGTTGATGCCGGGGACGTACGAGGTGAAGTCGTCGTCCGCGAGGAAGGACAGTATCCCCGGGACGGAGATCTCCACGGTGTTGTGTCCCTTGGCCACATCACCGACCGCGAAGATCGAGAAGGGTGCCGAGTCCTGCCCCTCCCAGAGTGCCTCGGCGGCGGCCATCTTCATCGGCTGCTGCTTGAACATGACCTTGCCGAGCTGGTCACCGCTGATGGCGGTGAGAAGTCCGGCGATGACCACGGTGACCAGTCCGAGCCGCAGCGAGGTCCGCATCACCGGGATGTGCTTCTTGCGCGCCAGATGGAAGGCGGCGATGCCGACCATGAACGCGCCTCCGACCAGGAAGGCGGCGGTGATGGTGTGGAAGAACTGGGCGAGCGCGGTGTTCTGGGTGAGCACATGCCAGAAGTCGGTGAGCTCGGCCCGGCCGCGCTCCTTGTTGATCCGGTAGCCGACCGGGTGCTGCATCCAGGAGTTGGCAGCCAGGATGAAGTACGCGGACAGGACGGTACCGATGGAGACCATCCAGATGCAGGCGAGGTGGATCTTCTTCGGCAGCTTGTCCCAGCCGAAGATCCACAGCCCGATGAACGTGGACTCGAAGAAGAAGGCGATCAATGCCTCGAACGCGAGCGGGGCACCGAAGACGTCGCCGACGAACCGCGAGTAGTCGGACCAGTTCATACCGAACTGGAACTCCTGGACGATGCCGGTGACAACGCCCATGGCGATGTTGATCAGGAAGAGCTTGCCCCAGAACTTCGTCGCTCTGAGGTACTTCTCCTTGTTCGTCCGCACCCAGGCGGTCTGCAGGCCGGCGGTGAGCGCGGCGAGAGAGATCGTCAGTGGGACGAACAGGAAGTGGTAGACGGTGGTGATACCGAACTGCCATCGCGCCAGGGTTTCCGGCGCCAGAGCTAGCTCCACGTCGTCTTCTCCTTACGTCGCCGCAGTCACAGCGGCAGTTTGCCCTTTAAATCCGACTGATCACGGGAGGAAACAGGACACGCTTGTGAACGCGTTCACATTCACAAGCAATTATGGCGCACGGACTTTCGGGACGTTCGGGCGGGGTACCCCTCTTGGGATGTTCCGATCAATCCCCCCGAAGCAGACACCCGGGAACGCCACGTTCCATGCACTTCTCAGGCCACGAACGCGAAGGCCCCGCCCAGACTTCGAACGCGAAGGCCCCGCACCTCGGCGAACGAGGTACGGGGCCCTGAGCCTTCCGGTATGCGCAGGCGGCCTGCGCCGCTCTACAGCTCCTTGCGGTACGACTCCGTCACCTTCAGGAACAGGTCGTTCGCCTCGTCCTCCCCGATCGAGACCCGCACACCCTCGCCCGCGAACGGCCTGACCACCACACCGGCCCGCTCACACGCCGCGGCGAAGTCGGCGGTACGGTCCCCGAGCCGCAGCCAGACGAAGTTCGCCTGGGAATCCGGCACGGTCCACCCCTGGTCCGCCAGCGCCCGCTGCACCCGGTTGCGCTCGCACACCAAGGAGCCGACCCTCCCCAGGAGTTCGTCCTCGGCACGCAGCGAGGCGACCGCCGCATCCTGCGCGAGCTGGCTGACCCCGAAGGGCACCGCCGTCTTGCGCAACGCGGCCGCCACCGGCTCGTGGGCCACGGCGAAACCGACCCGCAGACCGGCCAGGCCGTACGCCTTGGAGAACGTCCGCAGCACCGCCACATTGGGCCGCTCCCGGTAGATCTCGATGCCGTCCGGCACCTCGACGTCGCGGATGAACTCCCGGTACGCCTCGTCGAGCACCACCAGGACATCGCCCGGCACCCGGTCCAGGAACCGCTCCAGCTCGGCCCGGCGCACCACGGTGCCGGTCGGGTTGTTCGGGTTGCAGACGAAGATCATCCGGGTGCGGTCCGTGATCGCGTCCGCCATCGCGTCGAGGTCGTGCACGTCACCGTCGGTCAGCGGAACCTTCACCGAGGTCGCACCGCTGACCTGCGTGATGATCGGGTACGCCTCGAAGGAGCGCCAGGCGTAGATGACCTCGTCGCCCGGGCCCGAGGTGGCCTGGAGCAGCTGCTGCGCCACACCGACCGAGCCGGTTCCGGTGGCGAGGTGCGAGACGGGCACACCGAATCGGTCGGCCAGCTCGTTCATCAGACCGGTGCAGGCCATGTCCGGGTAGCGGTTGAAGTTCGCAGCCGCGGCCAGGGCGGACTCCATCACCCCGGGCAACGGCGGATACGGGTTCTCGTTGGAGGACAGCTTGAACGCAACCGGTCCGCCGCCGGCAGCCGGCTTGCCCGGTACATAGGCGGGAACGCCGTCCAGCTCGGCGCGCAGCTTGGGGCTCGTCTCGCTCACCGCAGGTCCTCCTCGACCATCTGTACACATCAATACTGCTCACCTTATGAGGATTGGGCGCTGCTGCGAATGGCTGGAGCGTCCAATCGTCCGGTGCGACCGGGAATGGGGGGAGCGCTTGCCTCCTCGACGTGCGCCGGTGGTTCACTCCGTGGCGCGCGTCCCTCGAAGAGGTGAGATGAGACCTCTTCGAGACATCGACCATTTAGTAGGCCCATCGGGTTCGATGCATGACACACTACGGCCGATCCCGCCAAAGCCCTTGTTTTGCAAGGCATTTGACGCTCGATGATCATGCAGAAACGTGCCTGTCAACGAGTGAATATGCGACCAGGCCAACCTCCCGTCCGAGCCCTACTATCGGCTCGCCATGACAGCAGCAGGGAAGCACCAGGTGAGCCGGACGGAGACACCCCGGCGCGGCGGCCGGCAAGGACGAGCGGGAATCCGGGATGTGGCCGCCGCCGCCGGGGTCTCCATCACGACCGTCTCCGACGCGCTCAACGGCAAGGGCAGGCTCCCGGACGCCACCCGCCGCCATGTCCGCGAGGTCGCAGAGCGCCTGGGCTACCGCCCTTCCGCCGCGGCCCGAACCCTCCGTACCGGCAAGTCCGGCCTCATCGGCCTGACCGTGACGACCTACGGGGACGAACCCTTCACCTTCACCGAATTCGCCTATTTCGCCGAGATGGCCAGAGCGGCCACCTCCGCCGCGCTCGCCCGCGGCTACGCCCTCGTCATCCTGCCCGCCACCTCACGCCACGACGTCTGGTCGAACGTCGCTCTCGACGGCACCGTCGTGATCGACCCCTCCGACCAGGACCCGGTCGTCACGGAGCTCGTGCGCCAGGGGCTGCCCGTCGTCTCGGACGGACGGCCGGCCGGAACCCTTCCGGTCACCGCCTGGGTCGACAACGACCACCGGGCCGCCGTGCTCGACCTCCTCGACCATCTCGCCGCCGCCGGGGCCCGACGCATCGGCCTGCTCACCGGCACCACCACCGACACCTACACCCGCCTCTCCACCACCGCGTACCTCCATTGGTGCGAGCGCGTGGGACAGGACCCGGTGTACGAGTCCTACCCCGCCCACGACCCGTGCGCGGGTGCGGTCGCCGCCGACCGGCTGCTCGCCCGCCCGGACCGGCCCGACGCCGTCTACGGGCTCTTCGACCCCAATGGCACCGATCTGCTGGCGGCCGCCCGCAGGTACGGTCTGCGTGTCCCCGAGGACCTGCTGCTGGTCTGCTGCAGCGAGTCCACCGTGTATGCGACGACCGAACCCCCCATCACCACGCTCTCGCTCAAGCCGCGCAGAATCGGCACGGCGGTCGTCCAGCTCCTGATCGACGCCATCGAAGGCGTGGATCACGACGGACCGGTGGAGCAGGTCATACCGACAGAGCTCATCGTCCGGACGTCCTCGCAACGCCGTCCGCCCCGCACCACGGTCAGCGCACCGCGCTCCCCCGCCGGGGATTGATCGGGCGATTTCGGACCAAACGGCCGGTGAACCTGATGTGCGCCCGGATTCACCACCCCTGGTGCGTCACACAGCACGATCCGCATTCCTATGATGGGCGCACGACACCGCGGACCGCCCCGACCAGCAGGGCCCGTCAGGTGTACGGCGGCGCGACGGTGGTGGAGGGGTCGATGACACAGGGGGCCGGTCAGGAACCCGTGGTGCGGACTGCGACGTTGCGTGACTTCCGCGTACCGCCCTATGCGCAGGCCCCGGTGCCGCCTTCACCGCCGCACCCGGGCAATGCCGTTCTGGGAGACGAGCTGCCGGAGGGGTACACACCCACCGCGCGCGACCTTCCCGTGATCAACCGCGGTGACACCGTCCAGGTGCGGGCCGTCCCCGACCCGGGGCCCGTCCCGGAGCCGGGACTCGGACCGCTGTACGTCGTCGGCGATGTCCACGGCTATCTGGACGAACTCCACGCCGCCCTCGCCGAACAGGGCCTCATCGACGCCGAGGGCAACTGGTCCGCGGGCAATGCCCGGCTCTGGTTCCTCGGCGACTTCACCGACCGGGGCCCCGACGGCGTCGGCGTCATCGACCTCGTGATGCGCCTCTCCGCCGAGGCCGCGGCCGCCGGCGGCTACTGCAAGGCCCTGATGGGCAATCACGAACTGCTGCTCATCGGCGCCAAGCGGTTCGGCGACACCCCGGTGAACTCCGGCGCGGGCACCGCCACTTTCCAGGCCGCCTGGCTGCTCAACGGCGGCCAGAAGAACGACATGGAGCGGCTTCAGGACGTCCACCTCCAGTGGATGTCCCGGCTCGACGCGATCGTCGAGGAGGACGGGCATCTGCTGATGCACTCCGACACGACGGCGTACCTCGACTACGGCGCCACCATCGAGGACGTCAACGACACCGTGCACGCCATTCTCACGCGTAACGACGCCGATGAGTGCTGGGACCTCTTCCGGAAGCTCACCAAGCGGTTCGCCTTCCGCGACGAGGCGGGGCCGCAGGCCGTCCGGGAGCTGATGTCGGCCTACGGCGGGCAGCGTGTCGTCCATGGCCACAGCCCCATTCCGTACCTTCTGGGCGAGGTCGGCTCGGAGGACGGCGAGGACGGTTCCGGCCCCGTGGTCGAAGGCCCGCACGTGTACGCGGACGGGCTCGCCATCGCCATGGACGGCGGAGTGACCATGGCCGGAAAGCTACTGGTCGTCCAACTGCCTCTGCATGGCTGACGTTCTTCTGGGAAGACGCATCCACGACCTGACCACGCCGACCGCTGGGCCTATTTCCGGAAACCCCCTGTCACCCCGTGCCGTGGGCGCTCTACCATCGGCGTATCAGTAGCAGGCTCTCCTCCGTTTCCGCCCAACTGCCCGGTCCAAGCGGGCACTCAGGCCCTACGGAGCATCGGGGGATGCACATGAACAGCGCTCCGCACCTGCTGACCGAGGACCGCCCCGAGTACGAGCGGATCCTCGACGACGCACTGCGTCACGCCCATGAACGACCGGATCTGGCCGCGGTCGGCGAGCGGCTCAACGCCGTGCAGTTGCGCACCATGGCGCTGGACGCCACGGCGCTGATCACCGCGACGGCCGCCACCGAGTACGACCACTATGTGAAGGCCCGCGAAGAGCTGCGCGGACCGGCCGAAGGGGCGGGCCAGGATTCGGGCCCCGGCTCCGGCTCCGGCACCGACGGTCCGAACCAGTCAGGCGCCGGCATAGGAGCCGTCGTCACGGTCCTGGCGCCTGTGCTGGCCGGCACCGCCGCGTTCATATTCCTGCTGTCCGGCTATCTGCTGAGGCTGCTCAATCCGCCACCGTCCTTCGCCTCCACCATGGTCGCCGCGGGCTGGTTCTTCGCTGCGGTCATGGCCGCCGCCATCCTGGCCGCCGCCGTCGGACTGCTCATCACCGCACTGCGCAACGGGTCGACGTCGCAGGCCGCCGAGGATGCCGAGACCGAGTTGCCGGAGGATGTGGCGCGCGCCAGAGAGGCATGGCGCCACGCACTGCTGGAGCGCGGCATCCTGCCGTTCCTGCGGGACGCGCTCGCCGACCCCGGCGCCGGCCGCGCGTCGCGCACACCGCATCGCTCGGCGAACCGCATCCCGAAGATCGGCTACAGCCGGCCGGACTTCACCAGCCCGGACGACGGCCCGGCGGCGGGCCCCCGCCCGACATTCACCAGCCCGGACTTCACCAGCCCCGACTTCGGCGGCCCCGAGCACGAACTGGACTGACCGGGTCCGGGCACCGGGCCGGTACCGACGACGGGACGCCGTCCCGAGAGGTCAGAGCTTCTCGGGACGGCGTCCCGTCGTGCACGTCCTGCGTCAGTCCGCGATCGGCAGATAGACCCGGTTGCCGGCCACCGCGAACTCCTTGGACTTCTCCGCCATGCCCGCGTCGATCTCCGCCTGGGAACCGCCGTGTTCACGACGGATGTCCTGGGAGATCTTCATCGAGCAGTACGTCAACAGAACCAGCACGGCAGGACGTTTCCGGGTCTACAGCGCCGCGAGATTGCCAACCAGGTCGTCGAGCCCGAACGAGCCCTGGGAGAGCGCCTTCATGTGCCAGGCCTTGAGGTCGAAGGCGGCACCATGGCGGCGCTTCGCGGCCGCGCGGCCCTGGAGCCAGGCGCGTTCGCCGAGCTTGTAGCCGATGGCCTGGCCGGGCCAGCCGAGGTAGCGGTCGATCTCGCCGTTGCGGCGGGCAGCCGGGCTGCCGTTGTAGGTGGCCATGAACTCCGTGGCGAGCGCCGGGGTCCAGCGCTCGCCAGGGTGGAAACCCGAGTCGGCGGGGATGGCGAGTTCGAGATGCATACCGATGTCGATGATCACCCGTATGGTGCGCAGCATCTGCCCATCCAGGAAGCCGAGGCGGCGCGCGGGTTCGGAGAAGAAGCCCACATCGTCCATGAAGCGCTCGGCATACAGGGCCCAGCCCTCGATGTTGGCGCTGACCATGCCCTCGGTGACCTGGTAGCGGCTGAGCCGGTCGGCAACCACGACCCACTGGGCGAGCTGGAGATGGTGGCCGGGGACGCCCTCGTGGTACCAGATGCTGACGAGCTGCCAGGTCGGAAAGGTGTCCTGGCCGAGGGTGGGCAGGTAGGTGCGTCCGGGGCGGCTGAAGTCGAGGCTCGGGCCCTGGTAGTAGGGCCCGGAGGCGCTGCCCGCGGGCGCAATCCGGGACTCGACCTTGCGGATCGGGCCGGAGAGGTCGAAGTGGCTGCCGTCGAGGGCGGTGATCGCCTCGTCCATCAGCTGCTGCAACCAGTCGCGGACGGCCTCCTCGCCCTTGACCGCGTGGCCGTGCTCGTCCAGGTGGTGCATGGCCTCAAGGAGGGTGGAGCCGGGCAGGACGCGCTCGGCTTCGACGCGCATCTCGGCGAGCGTCCGGTGGAACTCGTCCCAGGCCCAGGCATAGGCCTCGTCCAGATCGAGCTCGGCACCGGTGTTGTAGCGGGCGGCGTGCAGGTAGCGCTCTCGGCCGACGACGTCCGGGGTGTCCGCCGTGGCGGGGACGTAGGTGTCGCGCAGCCAGTCGCGGAACTCGGAGACGGCGGTAGTGGCCTGGCGGGCGGCGGCGTCCAGCTCGGGGCGCAGCCGGTCGGTGCCGTCCGCGACGAAGTCGGCGAACCAGCCCGCGCCGCTGCCCGCGCGCTGTCCGGCGGCCTCCCCGGTCCAGTCGGCGAGCTGGCCGATCACCCCGGCGGCCTGCCGGGGAGCAGCGAGCAGGCCGCGGGAGATCCCCTCGGTGAGGGTGGCCCGATAACCGTCCAGCGCGCCGGGGAGGTTGCGCAGCCGTCCGGCCACCGCCGCCCAGTCCTCGTCGGTGGTGGTGGGCATGAAGGTGAAGATCGTCCGCACCTGGTCAACGTGCGCGCCCACGGTGCGCAGTTGTCGGAAGTTCTCGCCGGTGTCGTGCATCGCGAGCTCGGCGGTGAGGCGTTCCCGCAACAGTTGGGCGCAGGCCTGTTCAGCGGGGTCGTCCGATACAGGGGCGGCGTCGAGTGCGGCGAGACTGCGGCGGGCGAACTCGGCGTGGGCCTCGAAGCCGTCCGGCGAGAGGTCCGGTTGCCGGTCATCGCCCGGGTTCAGGCCCAGCCATGCGGAGGTCATCGGGTTATGTGCGGCCACCTGGTCGAGGTGGCTGTCGGCAATGCTGCGCGGGGTGATCGATTCATTTGCCATATGGGCATCCTGACGTGCCGTCGGACTTGGCTGTCCGTTCTCAGTGAAACCAGTCGTTTTCTCATCCAATCCAGCCGACAGGCGCTTCGTTCAGCAATCCGTCACGGGGTCACTGAACAGACCTGGGCGCCCAGGACGCGGACAACCACAGCCCGGAACCCCAAGGCAACCGGCCGGGCGAAGTCGAGCGGCTCCGGCAGAAAGCTAGCCCGGCACGTCGAAGCGCTGTTCCGGATGGCTCTTTCCGCCCACCCGGAACAGCGCTTGTGCGTGCAGGTGTCAGTCCGCCAGCGGGAGGTACACCCGGTTGCCCCGGGCGGCGAACTCCTCGGACTTCTCCGCCATGCCGGCCAGCGCCTCCGCGTCGAACTCGGTGTCGACAGCCGTGGCCCCGTCGCCGTGCTCGTCGCGGATCTTCTGGGAGATCTTCATCGAGCAGAACTTCGGGCCGCACATCGAGCAGAAGTGCGCCGTCTTCGCCGGCTCGGCCGGCAGCGTCTCGTCGTGGAACTCCCGTGCCGTGACCGGGTCGAGAGCCAGATTGAACTGGTCCTCCCAGCGGAATTCGAAACGGGCGTCGGAGAGCGCGTCGTCCCAGTCCTGCGCCCCCGGATGCCCCTTGGCGAGGTCCGCCGCATGGGCCGCGATCTTGTACGTGATGACGCCGGTCTTCACATCGTCCCGGTTGGGCAGGCCGAGGTGCTCCTTGGGCGTGACGTAACAGAGCATCGCCGTGCCCCACCAGGCGATCATCGCCGCGCCGATGCCCGAGGTGATGTGGTCGTATGCCGGGGCGACATCGGTGGTCAGCGGGCCGAGCGTGTAGAACGGCGCCTCCTCGCAGATCTCCTGCTGGAGGTCGATGTTCTCCTTGATCTTGTGCATCGGTACATGGCCCGGGCCCTCGATCATGGTCTGGACACCGAACCGCTTGGCGATGGTGTTCAGCTCACCGAGCGTGCGCAGTTCGGCGAACTGGGCCTCGTCGTTGGCGTCGGCGATCGAGCCGGGGCGCAGCCCGTCGCCCAGCGAGTACGTCACGTCGTACGTGGCGAGGATCTCGCAGAGCTCCTCAAAGTGCTCGTACAGGAACGACTCCTTGTGGTGCGCGAGGCACCACGCCGCCATGATCGAGCCGCCGCGGGAGACGATGCCGGTCTTGCGGCGGGCGGTCAGCGGGACGTACGGCAGGCGCACGCCGGCGTGGACCGTCATGTAGTCGACGCCCTGTTCGGCCTGCTCGATGACGGTGTCCTTGTAGATCTCCCAGGTCAGCTCCTCGGCCCGGCCGTCGACCTTTTCGAGTGCCTGGTAGAGGGGAACGGTGCCGATCGGCACGGGGGAGTTGCGCAGAACCCACTCACGGGTGGTGTGAATGTTGCGGCCGGTGGAAAGGTCCATGACCGTGTCGGCGCCCCAGCGCGTCGCCCATGTCATCTTCTCCACCTCCTCCTCGATGGAGGACGTCACCGCGGAGTTGCCGATGTTGGCATTGACCTTCACCAGGAACCGCTTGCCGATGATCATCGGCTCGATCTCGGGGTGGTTGACGTTGGCCGGCAGCACGGCCCGGCCCGCGGCGATCTCCTCGCGCACCACCTCGGGTTCGACGTTCTCCCGGATCGCCACGTACTCCATCTCCGGGGTGATCTCGCCCCGGCGGGCGTACGCGAGCTGGGTCACCGGCTGCCCGTCCCGGCTGCGGCGGGGCAGTCGGGGGCGGCCGGGGAAGACGGCGTCGAGGTTGCGCAGTCCGCCACGCGGCGAGGTGTGCTTGAGCCCGTCGTCCTCGGGGCGGGCGGGGCGCCCCGGGTACTCCTCGGTGTCGCCGCGCGCGATGATCCAGTTCTCCCGCAGCGGTGCGAGCCCGCGACGGACATCGGTCTCTGTGGCGGGATCGGTGTACGGCCCCGACGTGTCGTACAGCGTCACGTCCTCGCCGTTGGTGAGGTGCACCTGACGGACCGGCACCCGGAGGTCCGGGCGTGAGCCCTGGACGTACCCCTTGTGCCAGCCGATGGACTTCCCGGCCTCGTCGCTCTGGTTCGAGGCAGGCGTGCGTGCGTCCGATGTGGTCATGAGACCTACTCCCTACGCCGGCATTACCCGGTAACAGGTTCGGCGGTCGGCGCAGCCTCTCCCGTACGGATGTACGGATATCAGCGCCCTCTCAGCCCGGTGCTCCGAGCTCCCGCGTGTGCAAAGGTTCCTCCACGCTAGCGCCCTGTCCCGCGTAATGAACAGAGGGCCCTTCTCTTCTTGCGATGATCGGCCGGTGACGTCCCCCCGCATCGACTCCGAACCGCACGGCCACTCGCACAGCCACGGTCCTGCCGCGCCCGTCTCCAAACATCTGCGCAAGGTCATCGCGGCCGTGCTGATCCCGTTCGCCACCGCGGTCGTCGTCGGCCTGGTGGTCCTCTGGCCGGGCGGCGCGCCCCCGCACGAGCGGACCGGTGTCGGCTTCGACCGGCAGACCCAGCAGGGAACGGTGGTGAATGTCGACAAGGTGGACTGCAAGGACGTGAACGCCGCCCAGGCACCCATCAGCGGCGAGACCACCCCGCCGTCGGGGAGCGGGTCCGGGCTGTGCGAGAAGGCCACCGTCGAGGTGACGACCGGTCACGACAAGGGCCGGACCTTCGTCGAGATCGTCCAGCCGGACGCACCGCGTCAGCTGCACGAGGGGCAGGGCGTGGTCGTGGCGTACGCGCCCGACGCGCCCCATGATCTGCAGTACTCGGTGACGGATGTGAACCGGAAGTTCCCGATGACGCTGCTGGCCGGGATCTTCGCCCTGGTCGTGATCGCGGTGGGCAGGATGCGCGGGGTGTTGGCACTGGTCGCGCTCGTCGTGTCGTTCGCCGTGCTGACCCTGTTCATCCTCCCGGCCATCCTCCAGGGCTCGAATCCACTGCTCGTCGCGGTGGTCGGGGCCAGTGCCATCATGCTGATCGCGCTCTACATGTGCCACGGTCTGACCGCCCGCACCTCGGTCGCGGTGATCGGCACACTGATCTCACTGCTGCTGATCGGGCTGCTCGGATCGCTCTTCATCGGCTGGGCGAGCCTGACCGGCAACACCGACGACAGCACCGGCCTCATCCACGGCCTGTACCCGCACATCGACATGAGCGGTCTGCTGCTGGCCGGTGTCATCATCGGTTCGCTCGGGGTGCTCGACGATGTGACGGTCACCCAGACATCGGCGGTCTGGGAGTTGCACCAGGCGAACCCGACGATGGGTGCCCGCGGGCTCTACCGGGCAGGGATCAGGATCGGGCGCGACCACATCGCCTCGGTCGTCAATACGCTGGTGCTCGCCTACGCGGGCGCCGCACTGCCGTTGCTTCTGCTGTTCTCGATCGCCCAGAGCAGCGTGGGGACGGTGGCCAACAGCGAGCTGGTGGCGGAGGAGATCGTACGAACGCTGGTCGGTTCGATCGGACTGGTCGCCTCGGTGCCGGTGACGACGGTGCTCGCTGCGCTGGTCGTCTCCGCGGACCGCACAGGGGTCGGCGCGGAAGCCGGAGCTTCGGCACCTGTACGGACCGGGAAAGGCCGTCGTCGCAGGACGAAGCCTTGAACGCCTCCTTACGGAGAGCGATTCACCCATTCGGCAGGTGTTGCGTTCGACCGGCGGGCCGGCCGGCGGCGCCGTGCGATTCAGCCGGCGTTCTGTTCCTCGGCGAGAATCCGGCCCAGGGCCTCTTCCAGATTGCCCTCGAAGTCACCCAGCGTGCACTCCTGCCCGAGCGGCACGAGTTTGTCCGTCCGGTCGAGAAAGGCAACAAGTGGTGCCGTCCCGGCCCTGAAGAGGGCGCGGTCCGTGCCTACCTGAAGTCGGATATGTACGTCGGACAGCCCCTCGGGCTCCGTGGGCCCGATGTGCACATCGCCGTCGCCGCTGGGGCTGTTGAGGCCGTCGAGCAGCAGCTCACGGCCGAATGCCCAGGTGACGGGGGCGTCGCCGGGCAGATGGAAGGTCATCCGGATCGCATACGGATCGCACACTTCGTACCGGAGCTCCACCGGGATCCGGAAAGAGAGCTCCTCGGAGACGAGGAAGCTCATCATGACCTCAGCTTGAACCGACTCGCGCATCGTTCAACCCCGCAGTAGATGAATCTGGCCAGGAATGATCCCCCATGGCCCTATTGACGCCATCGTGGTGCACGCGATAGCAGATCACAAGGAGTGATTTTTCAGATACTGATAGAGAACACGAACGAACGCAAGAGGTTGGCAACTTCGCCACGTAGTTGTTCGACTGCGGGGAGCAACCGGTCCTCCTGTTCCAGGGGTACCGAAATCGCCATCGCGGCAGCGGTGAATCCGGCCGTGATCGGGATGGCTGCGCAGACCGTCCCCAAGGCGTACTCCTGTCGCTCGATGACAGGTTCCATTCGTTCCAACGACCGCAATCGTTCAAGAAACGCCGGGCGGTCCCTCACCGAGTAGCGGGTCAGCGGCCGCACAGGGTGCCGGTCGAGATGGTCCTCGCGGGCCTTCTCGTCGAGCTGGCTCAGCAGACACTGGCCGATCGCATGGGCGTGCCCGGTCTCCCGGAAGGATGCCCACTCGTCCACCGCGGGTGTGGCGGGGTTGTCCGCGACCGCGATGAGTTCGATTTCGCCCTCGCGGTAGACGGCGCAGTACACCGGTGCGCCGATGGTGTCGCGCCAGCGGCTCAGCGACTCGGTCATTCTGCTGCGACGGTTCTGCAGCGATCCCTCGCCGACCAGGCGCTCAGCGGCGGTCCCGAAGAGGAACACGCCGTTCTCCCGGCGCAGATAGCCCTCATGGGTCAGGGTGCGCAGCAGATGGTAGGCAGTGGGAAGGGGCAGGCCCGCTTCCCTGGCCAGCTGTTTCGCGGGCGCCCCGTCTCGATGGGCGCCCACAGCCTCCAGCAGCCTCAGCGCTCGCTGGACCGAACCGATCAGCGTCGGGACAGCAGTGCTCGATGCCGTGGTCAACGGTCACCCCCAGGCATGGTGACGGGCGGTCAGCCCGCCTGTGGGGGCCGCCCCCACAGACCGCCGCATGACTGGGGTCCGGAGACCGAACGCCGTATAAACCACTGGTCAGGGTGGTGACGGACAGTTAATTCCCAGGTGGTGGCAGCGGACTGCCACCATATCGGCCGCATCCACAAGGGGTGTCGTTTCGTCTTGCACTTAGCTCAGCTGGGCTAATCACCCGGCCGGCTTCCGATCGTCCTACCAGTCGCTGCGCGAGGAGGAGGACGACATGAACTTGCGTACGACGAACACGAGCCCGCCGACCAGGATCACGAAGACCAGAACCTTGAAGAGCAGACCGATCACGAACCCGACCACGCTGGCGATCAGACCGCCGAACACGACGATCGCGATGACCGGCACCGCGATCCACTTCACCCACCAGGGCATCCCCGCGAATATCTCCCGCACGGCCATCGTCCTTGCCTCGTCTCTGTGAGTTCCTGTTCCGATACTCCGATGCTTCGATGCTAGAGGCGCGGAGGGGGCCGGCGGGGGTTCCGCAGCCCTTGAAGTTCCCTGATCGACCCCCTAGGGATCCCTGAGACCGGAGCCCGGTCCTTTGCAGGAGCGGCTCAGCTCTCCGGCGGGGAGAAGACCACCATGACCCGCAGGTCCTCGGTGATGTGGTGGAACTTGTGGGCCACACCGGCGGGTACGTACACCACGCTTCCTCTGCCCACCTGCGTGGTTTCCATGCCGACCGTGATCGAGGCGCGGCCGCTGACGATGAAGTAGACCTCGTCCTCCTTGTGCGGCTGCTGGGGGTCGAGTTCGCCGGCATCCAGTGCGTACAGGCCGACGGACATGTTCCGTTCCTTCACGAACTGCAGATACGCGCCGTCGTTGGCGGCCCGTTCCGCTTCCAGTTCGTCCAGTCTGAATGCCTTCATGGCCCGTCCGCCCCTTGCCTCTGTCCTGCCGGTGTTCGCCACCGATCATGTCTGCCACGATCAGACACATGAAGAATTTCGTAGTCAAGACGATCGCCAACGCAGGTGCGCTGGCCGTGGCCATCTGGCTGCTCCAGGACATCACGCTGAGCGGCGGCAGCACCGGGCGCAAGGTACTCACGCTGATCGTGGTCGCCCTGCTCTTCGGCCTGGTGAATTTTGTGGTCAAGCCAATAGTGCAGCTGCTCACCCTGCCGCTCTTCATCCTCACGCTGGGGCTGATCACCCTGGTGGTCAACGCGCTCATGCTGATGCTGACCTCCTGGCTGGCCGGTCAGTTCAACCTGAGCTTCCATGTCGACGGCTTCTGGACCGCCGTGCTCGGCGGTCTGATCATCTCGATCGTGTCGTGGGCGCTGAACGTAGTCCTGCCCGACGAGGACTGACCCGACACCTACTGAAACAGTGCAGGTCGGACCGGTGGCACACCGGGGAGAGAAACGAGGAAGCGGTATGAGCACCATGGGTGACGGAACCCGGGCGGTACGGGCCGGGCTGCCCGAACCGGAGCAGTTCGAACCCACCCTGCCCGGGCCGGTATTCGCCGCGCACTTCCATCTCTCCGGTGAACCGACCGGTCCGTACACCTACGGCCGGGACACCAATCCGACCTGGACACATCTGGAACGCGCCATCGGCGAGCTGGAGGCGCCGGGGGAGCCGGTCGAGACCACCGTCTTCGCCTCCGGAATGGCGGCGATCTCGGCCGTGCTGCTGTCCCAGGCGCGCACCGGCGATGTGGTCGTGCTGCCCGACGACGGATATCAGGCGCTGCCGCTGGTGCGTGAGCAGCTGGAGGCGTACGGCGTCGAGGTGCGGACCGCGCCGACCGGCGGCGATGCCCAGCTGGCGGTCCTCGAAGGCGCCAAGCTGCTGTGGATCGAGACCCCGTCCAATCCGGGGCTCGATGTCTGCGACGTACGCCGGCTCGTCGATGCCGCACACGCGGCCGGCACTCTGGTGGCCGTCGACAACACCCTCGCCACACCGCTCGGCCAGCGCCCGCTGGAACTCGGGGCCGACTTCTCGGTGGCCAGTGACACCAAGGGCATGACCGGGCACGGAGACATCCTGCTCGGCCATGTGACCTGCCGCGATCCCGAGCTGGCAGCGGGTGTACGACGCTGGCGCAAGGTCGTCGGCGCGATTCCGGGACCGATGGAGGCCTGGCTCGCGCACCGTTCGCTGGCCACGCTGGAGCTGCGGATCGACCGGCAGTGCGCCACCGCCCTGACCCTGGCCGAGGCACTGGGCAAGCGCCAGGAGGTGACCGGGCTGCGGTACCCCGGCCTGCCCACCGACCCTTCGTATCCGAACGCCGTGCGGCAGATGCGGCGCTTCGGCTCCGTGGTGTCGTTCGTACTGCCCGACCGCGAGCGGGCCGAGCGCTTTCTGACCGAGCTGCGGCTGGTCGACGACGCGACGAGTTTCGGTGGCGTGCGCTCCACCGCCGAGCGGCGGGCACGCTGGGGCGGTGACGCCGTACCGGAGGGCTTCATCCGCTTCTCGGTCGGCGCGGAGAGCCCGGACGACCTGGTGGCCGACGTGGAACGGGCACTGGACGCAGCGCTGGGCGAGAGCTGAGCCGACCGGTGGTACGGACGGTCCGAGCCTCCCCCCTCGTGGCTCGGACCGCCCCGGTTCCACACGTGAAGAACCGCCTGAACAAGGCTAATTGACTCTCCGTCAGTGTCCAATCACAGTAGCGACAGCGACCTATCGACATATTTATAGTTGTACGGGTCCGAAGCGTCGCGAGGGTGAGAGGGGGCAGGACATGGACCTGGCCCTGCTGCGCACATTCGTCACGGTGCACCGGGCCGGCTCCTTCACCAGAGCTGCTGCCCTGCTCGGCCTCTCCCAGCCCGCGGTCACCTCGCAGATCCGCACCCTGGAGCGGCAGCTGGGCCGCCCGCTCTTCCTGCGCAGGGCCCGCGGCGTGACCCCGACGACCATCGGCGACGAACTCGCGCACCGGGCGGCGCCCCATCTGGACGCGCTGATCGAGATCGCGGAGACCGAGCTCGACGAGGAGTCCGGCGTACGGACACTGCATCTGGCCGGGCCACCCGAGTTCACGTCGATGCGTGCCCTGCCGGCGCTCACCCCTCTCATCGCCCAGGGCCTGGCTCTGCGCAGTTCGTTCTTCACCGCCGCGGAGGAAGCGCTGGAGGGGCTGGCCGCCGGACATCATGATCTGGCCATTGCGACGGCCCGTCCGCGTGGTGGACTGCTCACCGCGACTCCGCTCTGCGACGAAGAACATGTACTGATCGCCGCGCCGCGCTGGGCCGGGCGCCTCGGGCCCGGGACCTTGCGGCACAAGGGGCCCGTGGTGTTGGACCAGCTGCCGGTCGTGGAGGTGCACGAGAGCCTGCCGCTCGTCTCCCGCTACTGGGCGGCCGTCTTCGACAGCCGGCCCGCCGCTGCGGGAGCCGTCATCGCGCCGGATCTCCGGGCGGTCCTGGAGTGCACGGCGGCGGGCGCCGGGCTCGCCGTACTGCCGCGCTATCTGTGCGAGGGGGCGCTGGAACGGGGCGAGGTGGTGGCGCTCCTCGATCCTCCCGTGCCTCCGCTGCGCACCTATTTCCTGGCCGTGCGGACCGGCACGCTCGCACTGCCGCACATCGCGCGGGCGCACGAGTGGCTCCTGCGCGCTGCCGTGGACTGGTGAGCGCAGGACGGTCCGGCGCGGGTCAGGTGTTTCAGAACCGGTTCCGTGGGCCACTCTCTTGCCATGACCGAACGTCCTGTGGTCAAGCGCACCGCACGCGCCATCCTCCTCGACGGCAACGACCTCGTCCTCATCAAGCGCACCAAGCCCGGGGTGGATCCGTACTGGCTCACGCCCGGTGGTGGGGTCGAGCCCGAGGACGCAACCGTCGTCGACGCCCTGCACCGCGAGGTGGACGAGGAGCTCGGCGCCAAGATCACCGATGTGGTCCCCTGCTTCGTCGACACCGTGGAGCACATCGAGGGCGGCGGAGTGAAGGGTGTCAAAGTCCAGCACTTCTTCGTCTGCCGGCTGGAGTCGATGGACCCGTCCCGGCGCCACGGCCCCGAGATCGAGGACCCCTGCGGGGAGTACGACATCGTACGGGTGCCGTTCAGCCGGATGGGGATCGCTGCCGTTCATCTCGTACCGCTGTCGCTGCGGCACTATCTGGACGGCAATATCGAGGGCGTAAGGGCGATGCACGCGCCCGACCTCGGCTGACAGGCCGCCGCTCCCTGGATCAGGGCTGACGCCGCCGCTCCCCGGGTCAGGTGGGACCGGTGGTCGCCAGTTCCTCGACGGAGTCGTGCCGGATGCGCTCGGCCGGCATGCCGATGCCCCTGAGCACATCCACGCTGCTGCGGATCATGCCGGGCGGGCCCGAGAGATAGGCGTCGTACTCGTCCCACGGGCCGCACTGGCGCACGGCCTCGGGCAACAGCCCCTTCAGACCGCCCTCCGTTCCCGTGCCGGTGGAGACCACCGGCCGCACCGCGAGCCACGGATAGGTCTGCTGGAGCCGCATCATCGTGTCGATGTCGTACAGATCATGATCACTGCGTGCCCCGTAGAAGACCTCCACAGGACGCCGGTCGCCGTGCTCCACCACGTCCTCGACGAGCGCCTTGATGGGCGCGATGCCCGTGCCGCCGCCCAGGCAGAGCAGACCGGTGTGGGTGGAGTGGTCGACCGTCATCGAGCCCGTGGGCGGGCCGAGGCGCAGAATGTCGCCGGGCCCGGCCCGGTGCACCAGGGCGTTGGAGACCCAGCCGGCCGGGACCGCCTTGATGTGGAAGGTGAGAAGACCGTCGGGGCGGGGCGCCGAGGCGAAGGAATAGTGCCGCCAGTTCCGGGGCCACCACGGAGTCTCCATCGCCGTGTACTGGCCTGCGAGGAAGGGGTAGGCCGGGTCGGGACGGACCGTGAGGATCGCTATGTCGCGGGTCCTGAGGTCGTGGGAGACGACCTCGGCATGCCACCAGGCGGGAGCCCGCTGCTCGTCCTCGGCGGCCGCATCGATCATGATCTGCGATATCGCGGTGTAGGCACGGACCCACGCCGCCTCGGTCTCCGCGTCCCAGGTGGTGGTCGCGTAGCGGCTCAGCGCGCCGAGGAGCGCCTCACCCACCGCGGGATAGTGCGCGGGCAATGTGCCGTACTTGCGGTGTCCCCGGCCCAGTCCGCCGAGATACCCGGCCAGTGCATGAGGGTCGTCCAGCCGGTCGGCCGCGGTGAGGATCGCGCGGAGAAGACGATCGCGCTGGACATCCATCGCGACCGGGAACAGAGCACGCAGATCGGGGTGCCGGATGAAGAGCAGGGCATAGAAGTACGAGGTTGCCTGATCCGCGACGGGCGAGATCTCGGTCAGGGTGCGGTGGATCAGGGTCGCGTCGGGAGATCTGTCCGTTCCGTCTTCCGTCCACCCGGTGGCCGGAGCATCCATGCTGTGCCTCGCCTCGAAGGTCTTCTGGTCGCCTTACGCACCCGCACGGCCCGCGGCCCTTGCCTGCGGGCGTAGTCGGGTCCTGCTTGCGGTCGCCGGCCGGCTCGTGGCCGCGGTCCCTCGCCCCAGCATGCCTCGCCAGAACACAGACCGGACAAATAGCGGGAAGTCCGGGTATCCGAACCGGTTTTCCCGTTATGCTCCTTTGCCCCATGGCCAAGCCGCCGACCTCGCCAAGAAGGCCGCAGAGGAGCATGCGCCAACTCACCTGGCAGGGAAGGCCGCAGAGGAGTGCGCGCTGTACGCCGAGGCGAGTACGCGCGGTTACTCCCGCTGTCAGACGCCCGATTACTCCATTCCCGGCACCGTGTTTCACGTGAAACCACTCAAACGCTTTGCTCGTCGCAGCCTCCTCGTCGCGCATGTCGCGGTATCCGTGAGCTGGCTGGGACTGACCGTCGGACTGCTGACGCTCGGAATCACGGCCTTTCTCACCGGCGACCCCGCCACCGCGCAGGCCGCCACCCGCGCCATGAAGATCTTCGGAGACTGGCTGGTCGTCCCGGTCGCCCTGCTCTCCCTGCTCAGCGGCCTCGTCCTGGCTCTCGGTACACCTTGGGGGCTGGCCAGGCATCGGTGGGTCTGGACAAAGTTCTGGCTCACCCTGATCACCGCGGCACTGTCGATCTTCTCGTTGCGCCCCGGCATCAACGAGGCGGCGACGCACGGCTCTGTCGATATCAACCTGGTGGTCGCTCCATCGGTGGCGACGGCAACGTACCTGTTCATCACCGCGGTATCGGTGCTGAAGCCCTGGGGGTTGACCCGGCGCGGCCGACGGCTGCGCATCTTGGCCGGAGCCGGTAAAGGAGTGGACGAGCGATCGCCGCGTCGGACAGCCTGACCTCCATGCCCACCCCACTGCCCCGTCCGCTCGCCGAATTGCCTGTCCGGCGTCTCACTCTGGGTGACCTGGTCGCCTGCGCCGATCTCTGCGAGGACCGTGGATGGCCACGCGATGAGCACAGATGGGGTCTGCTCCTCGCCGCAGGAACCGGCTATGGCATGGACGATCCCGGAGGCAAAGGCCTGATGGCCGCTTGTGTGGTGACTTCCTACGGCCCGCGACTGGCTGCCATCGGCATGATGCTCGTCGCCGAGCGATATGCACGACAGGGGGTCGCCCGCCACGTGATGCGCCACGTGATCGACGAGGCCGGGGACACACCCCTCAGCCTGTACGCGACATCCGCGGGACAACCGCTCTACGAACAGTTCGGCTTCGCGGCCGTGGGCCGCGTCGAGCGGGTCACCGGGTTCTTCCGGCCGACCGGCAACAGGTCCTCCGCCGTGACGGTCCGCCCGGCCACGGCGGAGGACCTGCAGGCCATGGTCCGGCTGGACTCGGATGTCTTCGGCTCCGACCGGACGCATATCCTCGCCCGGCTGCCCGCGTACGCCGACCACATCCGGGTCGCGGAGGACGACGGAACGCTCGTCGGTTACGCAGCGACCTGGCCGAGCGCTCATACGCATGTGGTCGGCCCGCTGATCGCGCCCGACACCGCCACGGCTCAGGCACTCGTCGCCTCGCTCGCAGAGGCGACGGATCTACCGTTGCGCGCGGACATCGACGCGCGCCATGCAGAGCTGCTCGACTGGTTCAAGGAGTGCGGTCTGCAATCCGGCTCCGGAACCACGGTGATGACTTACAGGACCTCGGACCTGCCGGGCGACTGGACCCGTCGCTACGCTCCGCTGACCGTAGCGACGGGCTGACTCACGCGGCTTGAACTGACACCGACCGTGGGCGGTACGAGCGTCAGGCGAGAGCCTTCACGGCAGCCGTCGCGAAGCCGTGGTCCTGGTCGGGAGCACCTCCGCCGACGCCGATGGCGCCGATGAGCCGGCCGTCGCGGTGGACCGGGACACCACCGGCGATGAAGAGCAGCGGCCGGTCGAGGGCGGTCGGGAGGGTGTGGAAGAGGCCGCCCGGCTGGACCGCGTCGACGAGGTCTGCGGTGGGGGCGTTGAGCTGAAGGGCCGTGTACGCCTTGCGGGTGCTGGTCTCGCCCGCAATGAGAACGGCCCGGTCGTCCCGTCGGAAGGCCAGCAGGTGGCCGCCCGCGTCGAGGATCGTGACGGCAACGGCGACACCAGCGGCTTCGGCGGAGCCGCGGGCCGCCTCGATGAGCGCTTCGGCGTCCGGGGTGGTCAGCGGGGCGACAGCGACAGTGGTGGTGCTCATGGGGATGACTCCTTGGTGCGATGTGGTGCTGTGTTTGAAGGGGGTGGTGTGAAGGGGGTCAGCGCTGGGCTGCGGGGATCGCGACCGGTTCAGGGCTGTGCTCGGCGACGAGTCGGCCCCGGGAAACCGTGCGACGTTCCAGAACGCTGGAGACGACCGCGAGGACCAGGGCGGAGGCGGCCAGAGCGGCGCCGACCCAGTTGGGTGCGGTGTAGCCGAGGCCGGCTGCGATGACGATGCCACCGAGCCATGCCGACAGCGCGTTGCCGAGGTTGAAGGCACCGATGTTGACGGCGGAGGCGAGGGTCGGGGCACCGGCTGCCTGGTCGAGCACCCGCTTCTGCAGCGGCGGCACGGTGGCGAAGCCCAGTCCCCCGATCAGCACGATGGTGACGGCCGCTGCGATCTTGTTGTGGGCGGTCAGGGTGAACAGGGACAGGACCACGGCGAGGGCGCCCAGCGACACGTACAGCATCGGCATCAGATGGCGGTCGGCGAACTTGCCGCCGAGCAGGTTGCCGCCCACCATGCCCAGCCCGAAGAGGACCAGCAGCCAGGTGACGGAGGACGCGGAGTATCCGGCGATCTCGGTCATCATCGGGGTGATGTAGGTGATCGCGGCGAAGACTCCGCCGAAGCCCAGCACGGTCATCGCCATGGCGAGCAGCACCTGCACATTGCGGAACGCTGCCAGCTCGTGGCGGAGCCGTACGCCCTCGGGCCGGGGCTGTTCGGGGACGAGCCTGGCCACACCGAGAAGGCCGATGACACCGAGCGCGGCGACGACGAAGAATGTGGTCCGCCAGCCGACGCTCTGTCCGATGTAGGTGCCCAGCGGTACACCGACGACATTGGCGACGGTGAGGCCCGTGAACATCATGGCGATCGCGCCGGCCTTCTTCTGCGGGGCGACCAGATCGGCCGCCACGACCGATCCGATGCCGAAGAAGGCACCGTGGGCGAGCGAGGCGATCACGCGGCCGGCGAGCATCACGCCGAAGACCGGGGCGACGGCGGAGACGACGTTGCCCACGATGAACAGCCCCATCAGCAGCATGAGCATGCGCTTACGGGTGACCCGGGTGCCGAGGACCGTCATCAGCGGAGCACCGAGGACGACACCGAGGGCGTACCCCGTGACAAGGAATCCTGCGGTCGGGATCGAGACCTGGAAGTCCGCAGCAACCTCGGGGAGCAGCCCCATGATCACGAACTCGGTGGTTCCGATACCGAAAGCCCCAATGGCGAGGGCGAGAAGCGCGAGCGGCATGGGTTTCACCTTCCCTGAAGATTGCGTCTGCGCCTTACGAGCGTCCACAATAATTGCAGACGCTGGCTAATTGCAAGCGCGGGCTATTGCGGACGTCGCCTATCCTGGACGCAAGCAGCTCCGAGACGGAGGAGAGACCCCATGACAGCCACAGACCCCGCACTGACCGCCCTCTCCCAGGGCTGGTGCGCCCTCTCCTTGCTCCACGGGAAGATCGAGGCCCGTATCGAGCGGGCGCTGCAGACCGGGCACGGGCTCAGCGTGCGGGAATACTCCCTGCTCGACGTCCTGAGCAGGCAGCACAACGGCCCCGGCGGCCACCTTCAGATGAAGCAGGTCGCGGACGCCGTCGTGCTCAGCCAGAGCGCCACCACCCGCCTGGTCACCCGCCTCGAGGACCGCGGACTGTTGACCCGGTATCTCTGCGACACCGATCGCCGCGGCATCTACACCGATGTCACCGAGGCCGGCCTCACCCTGCTCGCCGAGGCCCGGCCGACCAATGACACCGCGCTGCGCGCCGCACTCGACGAAGCCGCCAAGAATCCCGAGCTGGCCCCGCTCGTCAGGGCGGTCGAAGAGCTGAAGGCCCCCGTACAGGTCGCGTGAGCCGCCGCGCAGCCGCTGTGAGTTCCCCGGAGCAGGCCGGATGAATCCCCGCGCCGTCCGCGTGATCTGCGTAGTCTGCCGATCATGAGTGATCTGGAAATACGCCCCGCGGCCCTCGCCGACGTCCCCGCGATGGTGGCCATGCTCGCGGACGATCCGCTGGGTGCACAGCGTGAGTCGCCGGACGACCTCACCCCGTACCGCGTCGCATTCCGGCGGCTGGCGGACGACCCGAACCAGCACCTGGTCGTCGCCGTACGCGAGGGCCGCGTCGTCGGAACCCTGCAGCTGACAGTGATCCCCGGGCTCTCCCGGCGCGGCTCGACCCGCTCGGTCATCGAAGGCGTCCGTATCCACGCCGACGAGCGCGGCAGCGGCCTCGGCACCCAGCTGATCGAATGGGCCGTGGACGAATCACGGCGCCAGGACTGCCAGTTGGTCCAGTTGACGTCCGATGCGACCCGGACCGATGCTCATCGCTTCTACGAGCGGCTCGGTTTCACCGCCAGCCACGTGGGCTTCAAGCTCGCGCTCTGATCGCAGTCCGGAGTCCGAGGAGTTGTCTGTGCACCACATCAGTGACGAACAGCGCAGGATCAGGCTCGGTCGGCGACATCTGCTGGCCCCGTCCGTACAGACCGTGTCCCCGGTGTCCGTGGCCGATGCGGTCGTCGCTCTGCACGCCACCGACGCCGCCACCGTCTTCCTTTCTGTCTGCGCCCGGATGTCCGAGGCAAGCGTCGCCGCGGTGGAGCGGGCTCTCTACGAAGACGTCTCTCTGGTCCGACAACTCTCCATGCGCAACACCCTCTTCGCCGTATCGCAGGAACTCGCCCCGTACGTCGACGCGTCGAACGCCCGGGCCGTGGCCGCCAAGGAACGCCGCACGTTCCTCAAGCACTTGGCAGACGACGGCAATGGGCTGGACGAGCGCTGGCTCGCCGACACCGAACAGAAGACCCTTGCCGCCCTGGCGGCCCGTGGACCCGTCACCGGCAGCGAGCTCTCTGCCGCCGTGGCTGCCCTGCGTACCAAGATCACAGTCTTTCCCGGCAAGAAGTACGAGGGAGTGCAGGGCGTCGCCTCCCGTGTGATCCGGATCCTGGCAGCCGAAGGGCGCATCCGCCGGGACCGGCCACGTGGTTCCTGGGTCTCCAGCCAGTTCCGCTGGACCACATCCGAGCCCTGGCCGATCGAGGACCCCACACAGGCGCAGGCGGAGCTGGCCCGGCGCTGGCTCCGCTCGTACGGCCCGGCGACCGAGGCCGATCTCAAGTGGTGGACGGGCTGGGCGCTGGGCCCGGTCCGCAAGGCACTGGCAGCCGTCGGAGCCGAGGAGGTCCGGCTCGACGACGGCGACGTGGGATGGGTCCTGCCGGAGGACCTGGAGCCGGAACCGGCCCTGGAACCCTGGGCCGCGTTGCTTCCGGCACTCGATCCCAGCGCGATGGGCTGGGCCGATCGCAGCTTCCACCTCCCTGCTGGGCATCGGAAGGCGCTCTTCGACCGGTCCGGCAATATCGGCCCGACCGTGTGGTGGAACGGCGAGATCGTGGGCGGTTGGGCACAGCGGGCCGATGGTGAGACAGTCTGGCGGCTGCTGTCCGACATCGGCCGGGATGCCACCGCCGCGATCGAGGCGGAAGCATTTCAGCTGTCGCAATGGGTGGGCCAGGCACGGATCACTCCACGCTTCCGCACCCCACTGGAACGGGAGTTGACGGCCTGAGCCGGCCGCCCCCTCCCGTTTCACGTGAAACATGGCGCTCAGACTCCGAGGCCCCGCCAACCGCCCTCGTCCACACCGCCGGGAACGGCCGCCGTGGCGTCGTACGGCTCCCGTGTGAAGACGAACGAACCCAGATCGAGATGGTTCACGCTGCCGTCGCTGTTCCGGACGATACGCAGCGTCTCCCCCGCGTAATAGCCATTGAGACCGATCCAGGTGCCGTCGGGTTGTGCGGTGAATCGGGAGCCGCGGCCGATGCCTCGCAGGGGCTGGAGCTCCAGCCCGCCGTCCGAGGTCAGTCGCAGGATGTTCGTGTTCGTGCCCCAGTACCAGGGACCGGTCAGCGCGAGCAGCTCCGCGTCCGCTTCGGGCAGTGGGCGCCAGGGCTCCGGAATGCGGGGCTCGGCCTCGGCGACAATCTTCACGAGGTCTGCGGCAACACCACCGACCATCAGCCCCGACGTGGTGTTGGTGAGAACGACGGCCGCCACATCGTCCTCGACGCTGAACCACAGCGCGGCCAGGAAGCCGGGCAGCGAGCCTGTGTGCCCGAAGAGCGTGCGGCCGTCCCTCCGTACGAGCTGAAGACCCAGGCCGTAATTGGACTCCCAGTCACCGGACTCGGTCGGCGCGGACGGTTCACGCATCTGCTCCACGGAGGCGGCACAGAGCACCCGGTCGTCCCCCTCGGCGAGAAAGGCCGCGAAGCGGAGGAGATCGCCGGTGGTGGACCAGAGCTGGCCGGCCGGGGCCATCAGCCCGAGATCCTCGGTCGGTTCGGGCAGCATGACATCGGCCCAGGGATGCACGGCCCAGCCGCCTGCGTGCGGTGCCCGCGGCTGGGAACCCGTGCGGTGCATGCCCAGCGGTTCCAGGATCTCGCGTTGAAGCACCTCCGCCCAGCTCGCCCCGCGCACCTTCTCCACCAGCGCGCCCAGCAGTGTGTAGCCCGGGTTCGAGTAGTGGTGACGGCGGCCCGGAGTATGCATCCGCGCCTGCTCGCCGAGTACATCGGCAAGCTCGGGCCGCAGTGCGCCCGGGGTCCTCTCCCACCAGGGTGCGGGTGACTCGGCGCCCAGTCCCGCGCTGTGGCCCAGGAGTTGATGGACAGTGACTCCACCGACGCCCGTGCCGGGCAGATGCTTCTCCAGCGGGTCGTCCAGATCCAGAAGTCCCTCGTCGCGCAGCCGCAGGACCAGCACTGCGGTGAACGTCTTGGTGATCGAGCCGATCCTGAACTGGGTGTCGGCGTCGGGGGCGTGGCCGTCCACGCAGCTGCGGGAGCCGCTCCAGACGGTCCGCCCCTGCCTCTGTACCGCGGCGACGAGCGAGGGCGCCCGGCCTTCCGACTGTGCGGTGGCGATGCGGTGCAGCAGAGCGCGCTGCGTGCCAGGGAGCAACTGTTCAGATGGGGAGGTCATGCTCAACAACTACCCGCAGACCCCAAGGTGTGGCGAACCCATTTCACAGCACCTGGACCACACCCCGCCGTCGCCACCGGCCGCCCGGTCAGCGCGTCCGGCTGTAGGTCCTGACCAGGACGCCGTTGTCGAAGACACAAACCGAGTCCAGCGCGAACACGGCCGCCGCGAAATCCGATCCGAACATCGGCATGCCCGAGCCGTAGACCAGCGGATACGTCTTGATCACCAGCTCGTCGATCTCGTCGATCAGCTCTCCGGCGAGCTGGGAGCCACCGCAGAGCCAGATCCCGAGCTCGCTGTCCTCCGCCTTGAGCTCCCGGACCCGTGCGACCACGTCGTCGGAGACGAGCTCTACGTTCGGGTCGGGTGACTCCTCAAGGGTCCGCGAAGCCACGAGCTCGCGCAACTGGGCATACGGGCTGGTGATGTTGACGTCCAACGCCAGTTGGTAACTGCCCCGTCCCTGGATCACGGTGTCGAACCGCTGGTTCTCGACGTCGTGAAAGCCGAGCAACTTGCGGCCCTCGGTCGACACCGTCTCCGGGTACTGCGTTTTCAGAAACTCAAGGAACTCCTCGTTCACGAACTGATGCATGGACGACGCGTCTCCGCTCGGGTCTCCGATGAAACCGTCGATGGAGCAGGCGATGAAGTAGGTCAGTTTGCGCACAGGATCCCCGTTCCGTTGCGGCGTATCCGAGCCACAACCACTTCAACTAGAGTGCTTCATGTGTAGTGGTTGCGCAATCCCTTTCCGCGAAAGGGCCGAAGAAGAAGATCAAGGAGGGCATACGCATGGCCAGGAACCCGGAGCGCAGAACAGCGCTCGTCGATGCCGCCATCGAAGTATTGGCGGACGAGGGCGCGCGAGGGCTCACGTTCCGCGCCGTCGATGCACGCGCCGGCGTCCCGGTGGGCACCTCGTCCAACTACTTCGCCAACCGCGACGACCTGTTCATGCAGGCGGCCGCCCGTATCACCGTCCGGATGACACCGGATCCTGCCAAGGTCGAGGAGGCCATGCGCCCGACGCCCTCGCGCGAGCTGGTCGCCGACCTGATGCGATGGCTGGTGCAGCGCATGGAGGACGACCGCACCGGCTACCTCGCCATGCTGGAGCTCCGCCTGGAGGCCACTCGTCGACCGGCGCTCCGCAGCCGGCTGACGCAGACCGTCCGCGCCAACTTCGACGAGAGCGCCCGGTTCCACCAGGAGGCGGGCCTGCCGGGCGACGAGGACGCCTTCGTGGTGCTCTACCTGGCCATGACAGGCCTGCTGCTGGAGCACTTCACACTGCCCGGCATTCTCACCGGCCCCGAGGGCGACCTCCGGGCCGAAGCCACCTTGAACCGGCTGGTGGATACGGTGGTCACGCGCGTCGTTCCGCCGTCCTGAACCGCCCCGGACCAGTTGTCCAGGACCGGAGAGACTCCTCGGGACCTCGATGGCGGTCAGGGCGTCGAGAGCCGCGTGTCCGGCAGGGGTCGGCCGGAAAGGCAGACGCTGGAGATCTTGGAGATCGTCGGTAACCGCTGCTCTTGGCGGCCGACTCGGTGGATCCGGCCTGATCGGACGGTGTAGCCGGCTGGACCTGGAGTTGGGGAGACAGCAGGCTCACCCCGCGCAACTGCGGCGGTCAGCCGAGCCAGCGGCCGTCGCGCATGAGGACGCGTCCCCGCAGCTCGTTCGCCTCACGCCAGGCATGGATGCGCCGCGGCCGGATCAGGAAGTACTGGTAGGGCTCGTCGAGCTCACGCGGGTCGAAACCGGTCTTGGTCGCGAACGCGTCGCCCGTCCAAGGGGCGAGGTCGGCGATGTCCACCGGCTCGGCGGTGCCGTCGACGACGACGCGGGTCGGCCCGAGGCTGAGTCGCACCCGGTCGTCCGCCAGCAGGTTGCGGCCGGTGACCGAGGCGCGCGGCGTCGAGATGATGAGGAACGCGGTCCCGTCCTAGAGGTACGAGAACGGGATGCGGTGGACGCCGCCCGAAGAGCCCGACGTCGCGACCCAGAGATCGACGTCGCTCCCCAGTTTCGCGCGAGTGTCCCGCAGCCTCTCCTCAAGCCCACGCGGCGGCGCGCCCGTCATGCTTCCTCCAGTCACCGTGGAGAGCCCTTCCTACAGGGGACTGGCTCCGTCGGTCATCGGTCGGTTCACCGGGACCGCGGGCTTCGCGGACACCGCGGCTTCCAGCGTCCTGATGGCTCGCGCACACCGCCCTCTCGTGGGCCCTGTGGACCACGAAACGGTACGTATATACGTATCCCGCTCGGCGGCGACAGTACTCGAACCCCATGGCCGGCGAGGCGCGCGGTGCACTCGGTCCGAGTGACGATGGTGGTCGTCCAAGACGGGCGCATCAGCTCGGCACCCGGCACCTCCCCGAGCCCGGCGGCTGTCTCGTGATCGGCGACCAGGCAGGGCAGACAGCAGTGACATATCAGGGCGTGGGCGCCAGCGAAGCGGCCTCCCATGCGAACCCGTCCGGGTCGGTGAAAGGCCCGGCATCGCCGCCGATCATGAGCCGGTGCGATCCGGTGCCGTCGGGAGAGACGCCGACGTCCTTGGCAAGGGCACGGCGCCTGTACAGCGCCAGCTTGACGGGACTCGACCCAGCAGCGAACTCGACGTACATGCGGCCGAAGCTCTTCGCCACGGCAAGGCCTTGGCCGACGTAGAACGTCTTGCTCGCGACCACGTCCGCGACTCCCAGCAGGAGCACGATCTCGTCGATCTGCCGGGTGGCCGGGCCGGTGTCCTTCTTCGCCGAGGTCGCGACCTTCCAGATCGTCCCGTCCGGGGCTCGTACGACACCGCCGTAGCCCCACAGCGACTTCGAGGCAGGCTTCAGCGGCGTGGCACCGGCGTCGAGGGCGGCGTCGATGAGGCTGTTGACGGTGGCCGGCTGGGACACCGTGAGCGCCAGCGTGAACCCACGGAAGCCGGTTGTGGGTGCCTCCGAGGCCCGCAGTCGTATCTGCGTGTCCAAACCGAAGGCGGCGGTGTAGAAGCGGTTGGCGGCCGTGGGGTCGGCCACGTCGAGGGTGACGGATTCGATGGATGCCATGGCCATCACGCTAGTTGCGGCTCGGCGACCGGCGCTTCTTGATTCCTGACCGGTCTTGTCACCTGTTTTGCCACACACGGCGGCATCCCCGCCGCAGCGCCCGTTGCGCGGCGCCGGTAGGCGCTGGGCGGCATGCCGACCAGCTCGGTGAAGCGGGTGCTGAAGGTGCCCAGCGATGAGCAGCCGACCGCGAAGCAGACCTCGGTGACGCTGAGGTCGCCACGACGCAGCAGCGCCGTCGCGCGCTCGATGCGACGCGTCATCAGGTACGCGTACGGCGACTCGCCGTAGGCCAGCCGGAACTGGCGGCTGAGGTGCCCGGCGGACATGTTCACGCCGCGGGCGAGCGCCTCGACGTTCAGCGGCTGCGCGTACTCCCGGTCGATCCGGTCGCGGACACGGCGCAGTCGCGCAAGGTCGCTCAGGCGCTGCGCCGCGGTGCGTGCGCGCCCCCACGAGGGGTGACACATGAGAGAACTCCTTTTCATCGATGTCCGCGAGCACCTGGGTTGCATGCCGAGGTAGGCGGCGAGGTGCTCGATGGCGATGACCGGCTTGCCGGAGTCGACGAGCCGGCCGAGCAGTTGCCCGGTGGCGGCGGGATGGAGGCCGGTGGTCGGCTCGGCGAGGATGTAGACGCCGCCCTTGTGGGCGGCCGACGTGCGCGCCTCGGCCTCGGAGGCCGACATCGCGAGCACCTCTGCGACGGTGCGGCCGCCGAAGGGGTGGTTGAGGGCAGCGGCCTCGAAGCACTGGCCGCCGCATTCTTCGCAGGTGGTCGCGACGCCGGCCGTCATGGCCGAATCGATGACCGGACGGCTCAGCGAAGCTCCTGGATGCGGACCAGGTTGCCCGCGGGATCGCGGAAGGCACAGTCGCGGATGCCGTACGGCTGCTCGGTCGGCTCCTGGACGACCTCGGCGTCGCCGGCCTGCACCTTCTCGAAAGTGTCGTCGAGGTCCCGGGTGGCCAGCAGGATCCAGCCGTAGGTGCCCTTGGCCATCATCTCGGCGATGGTGCGGCGCTCGTCCTCGGTGACCCCGGGATCGGCGGCCGGCGGCGCCAGGAGGATGGACGTGCCGGGCTGGCCGACGGGGCCGACCGTGATCCAGCGCATCTTGCCCTGTCCGACGTCGCTGCGGACCTCGAAGCCGAGGGCGTCGCGGTAGAAAGCCAGGGACGCGTCCGGGTCGTCATGCGGGAGGAAGCTCGTGTGAATAGTGATGTCCATGAAGATCAGGCTATGTGCGGCTCCGTGACCCGGCTTCTCGATTCCTGATCGATCTGGCCACCTGTTTCACCACACTCGGTCGCATCCCGCCCGTCGCGCGCACCGCCTGGCGCCGCGTCGCCCAGGATCTTCCTCATCCGTCTCCCAGGTGGTCACAAGCCGGGACAGGGCCTCCTCCTCAGCCACCAGCCGCCGGTTCAGCTCCGCGTTCTGCTCCCGGGTGCGCTCTGCGCTCCACCCGCTCCCGGGCCGTAGCCTCCCGGCCTCCAGCGGCTGGACGATTCCATGTGATTCGTTCGCCGGCACCAGCGAGCCGCCGACTTCAATACCTCGACGATTTCTCGCAGCGGCAGCGATCCGTTCGCCGAAGGGCGTGGGGTTTCATGGGCCGGCCGCGTTCAGCGCGTTCGAGCAAGGGATGCGACAGGACACCTGCGCGTCTCACGACGGCTGCAAGATGCAATCCATATGCAGCTGACCCTGAGTTTATGAAGCTGGATTTGAGACCCTCCAAACCGCCCGCTCAGGTCTGTGCCATGTCCACGAAGCGCGAGTAGTGGCCCTGGAAGGCCACGGTGATCGTCGCCGTCGGGCCGTTACGGTGCTTGGCGACGATCAGGTCGGCCTCGCCGGCGCGGGGGGACTCCTTCTCGTACGCGTCCTCGCGGTGGAGCAGGATCACCATGTCGGCGTCCTGCTCGATGGATCCGGATTCACGCAGGTCGGAGACCATCGGCTTCTTGTCCGTGCGCTGTTCGGGGCCACGGTTCAGCTGGGAGAGCGCGATGACCGGGAGCTGCAGCTCCTTCGCGAGCAGCTTGAGGTTTCGGGACATGTCCGAGACCTCCTGCTGGCGGCTCTCGGCACGCTTCGAGCCGCCGGACTGCATCAGCTGCAGATAGTCGATGACCACGAGCTTGAGGTCGTTGCGCTGCTTGAGGCGACGGCACTTCGCCCGGATCTCCATCATGGAGAGATTCGGGGAGTCGTCGATGTAAAGGGGGGCGGCCGAGACATCCGGCATCCGGCGGGCCAGCCGCGTCCAGTCCTCGTCGGTCATGGTGCCGGAACGCATGTGGTGCAGCGCCACCCGTGCCTCGGCCGAGAGCAGTCGCATCGCGATCTCGTTGCGCCCCATTTCGAGGGAGAAGATCACGCTGGGCAGGTTGCTCTTGATCGAACAGGCCCGTGCGAAGTCCAGCGCCAGCGTGGACTTACCCATGGCCGGACGGGCCGCGATGACGACCATCTGGCCCGGGTGCAGGCCGTTCGTCAGGGCGTCGAGGTCGGTGAAGCCGGTCGGCACCCCGGTCATCTCGCCGCTGCGCGAACCGATCGCCTCGATCTCGTCGAGAGCGCCCTCCATGATGTCGCCGAGCGGCAGGTAGTCCTCGCTGGTGCGCTGCTCGGTGACGGCGTAGATCTCGGCCTGCGCGGAGTTCACGATGTCGTCGACATCGCCGTCGGCCGCGTATCCCATCTGCGTGATCTTCGTCCCGGCTTCGACCAGCCGCCTGAGAACCGCCCGTTCGTGGACGATCTCCGCGTAGTACGAAGCATTGGCCGCGGTCGGCACTGACTGTACGAGGGTGTGCAGATACGGAGCTCCGCCCACCTTGGTGATCTCGCCGCGCTTGACCAGCTCGGCCGCCACCGTGATCGGGTCGGCCGGCTCGCCCTTGGCGTAGAGGTCGAGGATCGCCTGGTAGACGGTCTCGTGGGCGGGACGGTAGAAGTCGTGTCCCTTGATGATCTCCACGACGTCGGCGATGGCGTCCTTGGACAGGAGCATGCCACCGAGGACCGACTGCTCGGCATCGAGGTCCTGGGGCGGCACCCGCTCGAAACCGGGGGAACCGCCCTCCCATCCGCCGCTCTCCCTGCCGCGTTCGTGCTGCTCGCCGCGGTCCCGGCCTTCGCCGCGGCGCTGGCGGGAAACGGGCAGACGGTCGCTGGGACCGGTGTCGGCCCAGGGGTCGTCCAAAGGCTCGGGAATGCTCACCGGGCCACCTCCTCCCGTCCGCTCCGCGGACCTCGCCGTGCCACTCTTTCTTACGGCACAGCACCGACAAACAAGACGCCCGACTCCGGTTCCGGCACGTCGAGTTCTGCGGGGTTCCAGGGCCGGAACGGGGTGCGGGCGCCGGTCCACGGTAGGCCGCTCAGCACCGTCAGCCAATCTGGTTATCCACAGGGCATGTGGACGACGGACCAGATGCTGTGGAGAACTCCACATAACCTGTGCACGGAGCGGGGGACAGCACTGTGGACAAACTCATAGCACCCTCACGACCAACGGCCTGACCTGGACTTTCTCCATCCACGGGCTGTGGGGGAGAAAAACTTTCCGAGTCAGCACATGATCACGACAAACAGTGCACGGGAGAACGCCGGACCGTAGCGAATGTAAGGACTCCCTAGGCATTGCATCCATTACCTGTGGAAGATTAGATTGACCCCCATGATCCAGGCCTCGGCACCCCTGCCGCCCAGTCGTCGACGGCACGACCGCGAGATCATCTCGCTCGCCGTCCCTGCCTTCGGCGCGCTCGTCGCCGAGCCGCTCTTCGTGATGGTCGACAGTGCCATCGTCGGCCATCTCGGCACACCGCAACTGGCCGGCCTGGCCGTCGCCGCAGCCCTGCTGACCACCTCCGTCAGCATTTTCGTCTTTCTCGCGTACGCCACCACAGCGGCAGTGGCGCGGCGGGTCGGAGCGGGCGATCTGGCCTCCGCGATCCGGCAGGGCATGGACGGCATCTGGCTGGCCATCCTGCTCGGCATCTTCGTCATCGCCATCGCGCTCCCCACAGCGCCCTGGCTCGTGGACGTCTTCGGTGCCTCCGACACCGCAGCCCCCTACGCCATCACGTATCTGAGGATCTCCAGCCTCGGCATCCCGGCCATGCTCGTGGTGATGGCCGCGACCGGCGTACTCCGTGGCCTGCAGGACACCCGAACTCCGCTCTATGTCGCCATCGGAGGCTTCACGGCCAACGGAGCCCTCAATGCAGGACTCGTCTACGGCGCCGGACTCGGCATCGCCGGATCGGCCTGGGGCACTGTGATCGCACAGATCGCCATGGCCGCCGCCTATCTGATCGTGGTGGTACGGGGGGCACGTCGGCACGGCGCCTCGCTGCGGCCCGACGTCGCAGGCATCAGGGCCAGCGCTCAGGCAGGTGTTCCGCTGCTGGTCCGTACGCTGTCGCTCCGTGCCGTCCTGATGATCGCCACAGCCGTCGCCGCCCGCCTCGGCGACACCGAGATCGCCGCGCACCAGATCATCCTCTCCCTCTGGAGCCTGATGGCCTTTGCCCTCGACGCCATCGCCATCGCAGGGCAGGCCATCATCGGCCGCTACCTGGGAGCCGATGACGCCAGGGGCGCACGCGAAGCATGCCGCCGCATGGTCCAGTGGGGCATCGCTTCCGGGGTGGTGTTCGGGGCACTGATCGTCCTTGCCCGGCCACTGTTCGTGCCCCTGTTCACCGACGACCAGTCCGTTCAGAACACTCTGATCCCGGCGCTGCTGGTGGTGGCACTGTCCCAGCCGGTCGCCGGCGTGGTCTTCGTCCTGGACGGAGTTCTGATGGGTGCCGGAGACGGGCGGTATCTGGCCTGGGCCATGCTCGTCACTCTGGCGGTATTCGCTCCGGTCGCCCTGCTGGTGCCGGCATTCGGCGGCGGCCTGACCGCGCTGTGGTGGGCGATGGCCCTGATGATGACCGTCCGCATGGTGACGCTCTGGCTGCGCACCCGATCGGGCAAGTGGATCGTCACCGGAGCCACCCGCTGAGCCACCGGCCGCCGCCAGCTGAGGCCGCCGCCCGTTTCACGTGAAACAGCAAAGGGCCGTACCCCGTGGGGTACGGCCCTTCACCTGCTCTGGTGAGCTGTGCCCTTAGGCAGCAACGACCTCGATGCCGAGCTTCGCAGCGACCTCAGGGTGCAGACGCACGGACACCTGGTGTCCGCCGAGCGTCTTGATCGGCGAGCCGAGCTCGACGCGACGCTTGTCGACGTCGGGGCCACCGGCAGCCTTGATCGCCGAGGCGATGTCGGCCGGGGTCACGGAGCCGAAGAGACGGCCGGCGTCGCCGGAGCGAACGGCCAGACGGACCTTCACAGCCTCGAGCTTGGTCTTGATCTCGTTGGCCTGCTCGATCGTGGCGATCTCGTGGATCTTGCGGGCGCGGCGGATCTGCGCCACGTCCTTCTCGCCGCCCTTGGTCCAGCGGATGGCAAAGCCACGCGGAACCAGGTAGTTACGGGCGTACCCGTCCTTGACGTCGACGACGTCGCCCGCAGCACCGAGGCCGGAGACCTCGTGGGTGAGGATGATCTTCATGATTCGGTCACCCTTCCCTTATCGCGCGGTGGACGTGTAGGGCAGCAGCGCCATCTCACGGCTGTTCTTGACTGCCGTGGCGACGTCACGCTGGTGCTGCGTGCAGTTGCCGGTCACGCGGCGGGCACGGATCTTGCCGCGGTCGGAAATGAACTTCCGCAGCATGTTCGTGTCCTTGTAGTCCACGTACTGGGTCTTGTCCTTGCAGAACGCGCAGACCTTCTTCTTAGGCTTGCGCACAGGCGGCTTCGCCATGGTGTTTCTCCTGTGTGATCAAGAAGTGGGGGTACGAGCTGCCCTAGAAGGGAGGCTCGTCCGAGTAGCCGCCGCCGGAACCGCCGGAGCCGCCGGAACCGCCGGAGCTTCCGCCCCAACCGCCTCCGCCGCCCTGCTGGCCCCCGCCCTGCTGGCCGCCTGCAGGCGCGCTCGTGGCCCACGGGTCGTCGGCGGGAGCGCCGCCGCCACCCTGCTGGCCACCGCCACCGGGACCGCCGCCCCAGTTGCCGCCGCCCTGCTGGCCGCCGCCGTATCCACCCTGGCCGCCCTGACCACCGCGACCGGTGGTCTTGGTGACCTTGGCCGTGGCGCTCTTGAGGCTGGGGCCGACTTCCTCGACGTCCAGCTCGTAGACCGTGCGCTTGACGCCCTCGCGGTCTTCGTACGACCGCTGCTTCAGCCGGCCCTGCACGACAACGCGCATGCCTCGCTGGAGCGACTCGGCGACGTTCTCCGCCGCCTGCCGCCAGACCGAGCAGGTGAGGAACAGGCCTTCGCCGTCCTTCCACTCATTGGTCTGCCGGTCGAAGATGCGGGGAGTGGACGCGACACGGAACTTCGCGACCGCCGCACCGGACGGGGTGAAGCGCAGCTCGGGGTCGTCGACGAGATTGCCGACGACCGTGATGACGGTCTCGCCTGCCATGGGTGAACCTCTCGGCGGGGATTGCTTCTGGCTGCTTGCTGCTACTCGAACCCGATGACCACTGAGCTAGATGCTCAGTGGATCTCGGGACGGAGGACCTTGGTCCGGAGGACCGACTCGTTCAGGTTCATCTGGCGGTCGAGCTCCTTGACGATCGCAGGCTCGGCCTGCAGATCGATGACCGAGTAGATGCCCTCGGGCTTCTTCTTGATCTCGTAAGCGAGACGACGACGGCCCCAGGTGTCGACCTTCTCAACCTTTCCGTTGCCCTCACGGACGACGGAGAGGAAGTTCTCGATCAGCGGGGAGACAGCGCGCTCCTCAAGATCGGGGTCGAGGATGACCATCACCTCGTAGTGACGCATGTGGAACCCACCTCCTTTGGACTCAGCGGCCACGGTCGTTCCGTGGCAGGAGGGTCGTGATGCGTAAAGCAACAGTGTCTCCGAGTAAAACAGCCGCCACTGACAACGCCCTCCGTCGGGAGGGGGCTGCCGTGCTGGCCTGGGCAGACACCGGTGCAGACGTTACAGAGTACCCGCACACCGGCTTCCGGTTGAAATCCGGTGCTCAGGAGACGCAATCTGTACACATCGGGTGTGAGCGGCGCCACGATGCGCCGCCTTTCGGCCAGGAGGTACTCCATGGCACAGGCAATACGACCCCGTCCTCCCGTTTCACTTCTCGCCACGGACGGCAAGACCCATCCACTCCAGGAAACCCTGGTGGTGGTGACCCTGGTTCTCGGTGTGCTCGCCTTCGTGACGGCGATGTTCCACAGCCTGCATCTGATCAGTTCGTGGGCCGGACTCCTCGGGATCCTCACGGCTGCGTACGGGCAGTACGTCTCGGTGACCACGCGCGAGAGATTCCCGCTGATCATCGGCATGGGCGCAGCCGCCATCGGGTTCTTCCTGGGCATGGCCCACGGCGGCCTCTTCGGCGGCGTGGTGGGCTGATTCGAGACAGACGCAACGAGACACAACCAGACACAGCCGGACACACGGACCCGGCGCGAGGGCCCCGTACAAGGTCCTTGCGCCGCTCCCCGTGCAAGGACGGGGCCATCCGGGTCCCGGCGGGACGGACCGGCAAGGTCCCATAGGGCCAGACGGGGCGCTCCCCGGTCACAGTAGGCTTCGGCGCGAGAGCCGGAGCCCCTGACCGATGGGGACACACCTGCCGAGGAGCGCCCCGCATGAGCCTGACCCTGAGGACCATCAGCCGAGAGCAGCATCTGGCGTACATCCAGAACCTGCCTGCGGCGAGTCACTGCCAGGTCCCGGCGTGGGCTGATGTGAAGACCGAATGGCGCTCGGAGAACCTGGGATGGTTCGACAAGAGCGGCGAGTTGGTCGGTGCCGGTCTGGTGCTGTACCGCCAGCTGCCCAAGATCAAGCGGTACCTCGCGTACCTTCCCGAGGGCCCGGTCATCAACTGGCACGCCCCGAACCTGGACGACTGGCTGCAGCCGATGCTGGCGCATCTCAAGCAGCAGGGCGCTTTCTCCGTGAAGATGGGCCCACCTGTAGTCATCCGCCGCTGGGACGCGGCCGCCATCAAGTCCGGTATCCAGAACCCCGATGTGAAGCGCCTGCGCGATGTCGAGGCCACCCACATCGAGCCGCGCGCCTTCGAAGTCGCGGACCGGCTGCGGAAGATGGGCTGGCAGCAGGGCGAGGACGGCGGCGCCGGGTTCGGTGACGTACAGCCGCGCTACGTCTTCCAGGTCCCGCTGGCCAACCGGTCGCTCGAAGATGTCCTCAAGGGCTTCAACCAGCTGTGGCGACGCAACATCAAGAAGGCCGAGAAGGCCGGCGTCGAGGTCGTCCAGGGCAGTTACGAGGACCTCGCCGAATGGCAGCGGCTGTACGAGATCACCGCAGTCCGCGACCACTTCCGGCCGCGCCCGCTCTCGTATTTCCAGCGCATGTGGACGGTGCTCAACTCCGAGGACCCCAACCGCATGCGGCTCTATTTCGCGCGGCACAACGGCGTGAACCTGTCCGCGGCGACGATGCTCGTCGTCGGCGGCCACGTCTGGTACTCGTACGGCGCGTCCGACAACATCGGGCGTGAGGTCCGGCCCTCGAACGCGATGCAGTGGCGCATGCTGCGCGACTCGTACGCGATGGGCGCAACCGTCTACGACCTGCGCGGTATCAGCGACTCGCTCGACGAGACGGACCACCTCTTCGGTCTGATCCAGTTCAAGGTCGGTACCGGCGGCGAAGCCGTCGAGTACATCGGCGAGTGGGACTTCCCGCTCAACAAGCTGCTGCACAAGGCACTCGACATCTATATGTCGCGCCGCTGATACGCGTCGTCCCGCTGACGAAACCGGATTCATTCGTTTCAATGGGGACTTCGAGCCGATAGACACTTCGACAGACCCTTCAACGGGTTCTGCGAACGGCAGTCCAACAAGCTCCGCACACCTCCGATACACCGCAGCCACCAGAAAGGTTCCGGACCGGCCATGGCGCTCTCCCTCTACGTCGACACCGCGCGCTGGCGGGCGCACCAGAAATCCGTCCTCGACCAGTTCCCCGGCCTTGTCCCGGTCTGCAAGGGCAACGGATACGGCTTCGGTCACGAGCGGCTCGCAGACGAGGCCATCCGCTTCGGCTCCGACATACTCGCCGTCGGCACCACCTATGAGGCGGCCCGCATCAAGGACTGGTTCAGCGGCGATCTGCTGGTCCTCACCCCGTTCCGCCGGGGCGAGGAGCCGGTGCCGCTGCCCGACCGTGTCATCCGGTCGGTCTCCTCCGTGGACGGCGTGCACGCCCTGGTGGGCGCACGGGTCGTCATCGAGTGCATGAGCTCGATGAAGCGCCACGGTGTCAAGGAGGAGGAGCTCGGGCAGCTGCACGCCGCCATCGAGGACGTACGCCTCGAAGGTTTCGCCCTGCACCTGCCGCTGGACCGCACGGACGGCTCGGACGCGGTCGAGGAAGTCATCGGCTGGATGGACCGGCTGCGCGCGGCCCGGCTGCCGCTGCACACCATGTTCGTCAGCCATCTGCGCGCCGAGGAGCTGGGCCGGCTCCAGCAGCAGTTCCCGCAGACCCGTTTCCGCGCCCGCATCGGTACCCGGCTGTGGCTCGGCGACCATGAGGCGACTGAGTACCGGGGCGCCGTTCTGGACGTCACGCGTGTCGTCAAGGGTGACCGTTTCGGTTACCGCCAGCAGAAGGCCGCATCGGACGGCTGGCTGGTGGTCGTCGCCGGCGGTACGTCGCACGGTGTGGGCCTGGAGGCCCCGAAGGCCCTGCACGGTGTGATGCCGCGTGCCAAGGGCGTCGCCCGTGCGGGCCTGGCCACCGTCAACCGCAACCTGTCACCGTTCGTCTGGGCCGGCAAGCAGCGCTGGTTCGCCGAACCTCCGCACATGCAGGTGTCGATCCTGTTCGTCCCCTCGGACGCGCAGGAGCCGAAGGTCGGCGACGAGCTGGTGGCCCATCTGCGCCACACGACCACCCAGTTCGACCGCCTCGTCGACCGGTAGGAAAGCGCCGGGACACTCTCCGGGAGCTCCGGCCCCCGGAGAGACCCGTCTCAGTCGGTGGCCGGTCCGTGCGCCGCGCCCCATTCCACCCGCGGTCCTTCGACGGAGGGCACGGCATGCCGCGGCGGATGCGCCGCCCGCCCCAGCACGAATACGTCCCCGGCCCCGTCCAGCACCCCGCCGGACGGATCGTCCGACCCGTCGCGTCGTACGACGTCCCGCTCCGGCATGAGGATGTCCCGTACGACAACGGCGCAGAGGTACAGCGTGCCCAGCAGATGCAGGGTGATCGCCAGCTGATACCCCTCCGTGGGCAGCCCCTGGTGCTTGTTTCCGCTCGTCGTGTACGCGAGGTACATCCAGATGCCCAGGAAGTACATGACCTCGCACGTCTGCCAGATCAGGAAGTCGCGCCAGCGCGGCCTGGCCAGGGCGGCCAGGGGGATCAGCCACAGCACGTACTGCGGCGAATAGACCTTGTTGACGAGGATGAACGCGGCGACGACGAGAAAGGCCAGCTGCGCGAAGCGCGGCCTGCGCGGCGCCGTGAGCGTCAGCGCACCGATGGCTGCGCACAGCAGGATCGTCACCAGGGTCGAGACGGTGTTGACGGTCGCGACCTCGAAGGTCTTTCCGGTGCGCTGTGTGATGATCAGCCAGAAGGAGCCGAAGTCGATGCCCCGTTCCTCGCTGAATGTGTAGAACTTCTTCCACCCCTCGGGTGCGAAGACCATCACCGGCAGGTTCACCACCAGCCAGGACACCGCCGTCCCGAGCGTCGCCAAGCCGAACTCCCGCAATTTTCCCGCCCGCCAGCACAGTACGAAGACCGGCCCCAGCAGGAACACGGGATACAGCTTGGCGGCCGTGGCAAGCCCGATGAGGACGCCGAACGCCAGCACCCGACCCCGGGACCACATGAGCATCGCCGCGGCCGTCAGCGCGACGGCCAGCAGGTCCCAGTTGATCGTCGCGGTGAGCGTGAAGGCCGGCGCGAGTGCGACCAGCAGCCCGTCCCAGGGGCGGCGCCGGTGCGTGCGGGCGACACAGACAGCGATGATCACGGCGCAGATCATCAGCATGCCCGCGTTGACCATCCAGTACATCTGCTCGCGGTGCTGAATGGATCCGCCCGGTGTCAGCCAGGACGCGATCTGCATGAACGCGCCTGTCAGAACGGGGTACTCCAGGTACTGCATGTCACCGGGCAGCCGGTCGAAGTACGGCATGAGACCGTCGGAGAAACCGCGTCCGGTAAAGAGATGCGGAATGTCCGAGTAGCAGGCGTGCGTGTACTGCGAACCGGCGCCTCTGAACCACGCCCAGTTGTAGCAGGGCAGCTTCTGCACCATGCCCAGCGCGAACATCCCGAGGGCCACCAGCGCGATGACGCCCACGGGCGTGAGCGCCGTGCTGCCGAGCCGTGTCCAGCGCCCCGACCGACCGCCGATCAGCTCGCTGCCTGCCTCGGCGATCTCGTCCTGGTGCGTGGGCCGTACGACGGTCCGTTCCTGGTGCACACTCGTGTCTTCTGCGCTTGGCATGCCGCTCATCCTGCCGTACGGGACTGTGGAAACGACGAGGGCCGCCGCACCGTGTGGTGCGGCGGCCCTCATGAACAGGTCCGGTCGGCCGGATCGCCGTTCCACCCGGCCGGAGCGTCGTTAACCGGCCGGGCCCCCGACGAATCCGCCGTTCGCGCCGTTGCCGTTGCCGTTGCTTCCGCCCGGTGGTGAGGGGGTCGTCGACGGGTTGGTGCTGGGGCCACCGTCGGCTCCGCCGTTCGCAGCACCGCTGTTGGTCCCGCCGTTGTCGTTCTGGCAGTTCCAGTCCCATGCGCTGCAGCTGTCGCTGGGGCCGGGCACGGGCGGGGACGGGCTCATCGAGGGCGACTCGGTCGCCGATGCGGACGGCGAAGGCGACTCCACCGCGGTGGGCGACGGCTTGGGGCTCTGCGCGCCGCCACCGTAGACCTTCTCGCCGATCGGCTCCGGCGTCGGGAATGTCAGGACCGGCTTACCCTGCATCGCCTCCGCCATGTAGTCGTGCCAGATCTGGGCCGGGAACGAGGCACCGTGGATCTTTTCCTCGCCACCCGTACCGAACATCTTCTCGAACTTGCGGTGCTTGTTATTCGCGTCGTCGTCCATCCGGTACATGCTGATGGCCGTCGACAGCTGCGGGGTGTAGCCGACGAACCAGGCCGACTTGTTGTCGTCCGTCGTACCCGTCTTGCCCGCCACGTCGCGGCCGGGGAGCTGCGCGGGGGTACCGGTTCCCTTCTCGACGACGTTCTTCAGGACGTCGGTGACGTTGTCGGCGATGTCGGTACCGAAGGCACGCTTGGTGACATCCTTGTGCCGGTAGACAGATTTGCCCTCGTGCTTCACCTCGGTGACCGAGTAGGGCTCGCGCTGCTGGCCGCTGGCGGCGAAGGTCGCGTACGCACCGGCCATACGGATCGCACTGGGCGACGACGTACCGATGGAGAACGACGGCACATGCGAATCCGCCATGTTCTCGTCGTCCTTGAGACCGGCAGCTATGGCGACGTCCTTCACCTTGTCGGTGCCGACGTCCATGCCGAGCTGAACGTACGGGGAGTTGGCGGACCACTGCATCGCCTCGCGAAGGGTGATGTTGCCCCTCGACTCATGGCCGTCGTTGGTCTGCAGCCACTCCTTGCCGTTCTCGTCGGTCCAGATCTGACCGTCGTAATTCTTGATCTTCAGCTTGTCGTCGGCGTTGTAGATGCTCAGCGGCGAGACCTTCTCGCGCTGCGACAGATCCTGGTCCGCCCCGAGCGAGGGGTCTCGCTTGCCGTACTCCATCGCTGCCGCCAGCACGAACGGTTTGAAGGTCGAACCGACCTGCGCACCCGTGGGGTCGGCGTTGTTGGTGTAGTGCTTGGTCGCGTCCTGACCGCCGTAGATCGCCACGATGGCACCGGTCGCGGGATCCACCGACCCGCCGCCGAACTGGACGTGGGTGTCCGTCCCAGGACGTTTCTTCGAATCGATCTTGTTGTCGTAGACCTTCTTGACCGCGGCGTTGAGCTCTTTGACCTTCTTCTCGTTGAAGGTGGTGTGGATCTCGTAGCCGCCCTGGGCGAGCTTGTCCACCGTCATGCCCTTGACGTTGTTGACGGCGTACGACTTGGCGAGGTCGACCAGGTAGCCGGTCTGACCGCCCAGCTGGGCGTTCTTCTTCGGCGTATCGGGCGTCGGGAACTTGGTGTACTTGGCGCGCTCCGTGGGCGAGAGGCGTTTGTCCTTCACCTCTTCGTCGAGGATCCACTTCCAGCGCTTCTCGGCCCGTGCGGTGTTCTTCGCCGCGGTGGCCTGCGCTTTGTCGTACTCGGGGGCGCCCGCCGGGTCGTAGTAGGTCGCCCCCTTGAGCAGCGTTGCCAGGAACGCGCACTCGCTCGGGTTCAGCTCCTTGGCGTCCTTGCCGTAATACGTACGGGCCGCCGCCTGGATCCCCGAGGCACCTCGCCCGTAGTACGAGATGTTGAGGTAGTCGGTGATGATCTTTTTCTTGTCCATCTTGTTGGCGACCTTGAGCGTGATGAAGAGTTCCTCGAACTTCCGGCTCAGGGTCTGCTCCTGAGACAGACGAGAGTTCTTCACGTACTGCTGGGTGATCGTCGAGCCACCCTGGGTCTCGCCGCCACTGGCCATGTTGTACAGAGCACGGGCGATGCCCATGGGGTCGATGCCCCTGTCGTGCTCGAAGGACTTGTTCTCAGCCGAGATGACGGCATTCCGCATGGCTGCGGGGATCTGCTCGTAGCCGATGATCTGACGGTTGACCTCACCGCCGGTGGCGACCATCTGCGTGTTGTCGTCCCAGAAGTAGACGTTGTTCTGCGCTTTCGCGGTGTCTTTCACCTGGGGCTCAGAAACCATCGCGTACGCGAGGCCGGCAACGCCCATGAGCAGGCCGAGGAAGCCGATACAGAGGCTGGAGACCAGCTTCCACGACGGCACCCAGCGCCGCACGCCGTACTTCCCTGCGCGCGGGTAGTCGATGAAGCGCTTCTTGACAGGACGCTGACTACCGCGGCCACGCCCCCTTCCCGGGCCCTCGTGTCCGCTGTCGCCACCACCACCGCGACGACGACCACCGCCCCCGCCATGGCTCCCGCCGCCGCGCTGGGCAGCTCGTCTGGCCTCGGCGCGTCCGCCGTACGGGGTATCCCCGCCATGCGAACCGGAAGGTGACTCGGAAGTTACTCCGCGTGACGGAGCGGCGCGGCGTCCTGAGGACTGCTGGGCGGCTCGTCTGGCCGCTGCGCGCCCACCACCTTGCGGTTGCGGCGTTTTGCGACGGTGCTCGCTCATGGAACGACTACTCCTCGGGCAGGCGAGAACGCCTGGAAGCGGCAGTTGAGATCCGGTCCCCCCGAATTACGGACCAGCCCTGCGACAGGCTCATCCGCAGTGCATCCGGCTAGTCCGCGAAGACTGACGCGCACAGGCGTCTCACGGTTCCCGGTGGTCTGCATGCCGCACAGACTACGCACGGTCAAAACCCTCCTAGGGCCGAACTTCACCCCAAACAACGCAAGTCGGTTCCTACGAATTCACGATGTGACGCCGTTCACGATGCCCCCTCTTGTCGAAGCGCGACGACCGATCTATCGTGCTGATGTATCGAGTCGATACATCGGCTCGGTACATCAGCTCGGCACAGGGCCCCGCAGGAGCACTCGGAGAAGGAGGAGGCGAAATTGAGCAGACGCTCAGGCATCCTTGAATTCGCCGTTCTCGGCCTGCTCCGCGAATCCCCGATGCACGGGTACGAGCTGCGCAAACGCCTCAACACCTCGTTGGGGATCTTCCGCGCCTTCAGCTACGGCACCCTCTACCCCTGCCTCAAGACGCTGGTCGCCAACGGCTGGTTGATCGAGGAGCCGGGAAACTCCCCGGCCGACCTTCCGCCTGCTGCCGGCCGTGCAGTCGCCCCCGCCTCCTCACTGGCCGGGCGCCGCGCCAAGATCGTCTACCGGCTGACGGCAGAAGGTAAGGAGCACTTCGAGGAGCTGCTCTCGCACACCGGCCCCGATTCCTGGGAGGACGAGCACTTCGCAGCCCGTTTCGCCTTCTTCGGGCAGACGGAGCACGAGGTGCGGATGCGCGTGCTGGAAGGCCGGCGCAGCCGGCTGGAGGAGCGCCTGGAAAAGATGCGGGCCTCTCTGGCCCGCACCCGCGAGCGCCTCGACGACTACACACTTGAGCTGCAGCGACACGGCATGGAGTCCGTGGAGCGCGAAGTGCGCTGGCTGAACGAGCTCATCGAGAGCGAGCGGTCGGGACGGGATCAGCGACGATCCTCGCCCAGGAGCGAAGCTCAGCAGAACACCACAGGAGAGACGGACGGCCTGCCCCGGCACCGGGGTAACACCCCGCCGGATCCGTCCGACGACACCTCAAAGTGAGGCCCCCGCAGATCCGCGGGGCTTCATCGGGAACATCCATTACACACAGGGAGCAACCGGAATGGGTTCGGTTCGCGTAGCCATCGTCGGCGTGGGCAACTGCGCCGCCTCGCTGGTCCAGGGCGTCGAGTACTACAAGGACGCCGATCCGGCCGGCAAGGTGCCCGGTCTGATGCACGTCCAGTTCGGCGACTACCACGTGCGGGACGTCGAGTTCGTCGCCGCCTTCGACGTCGACGCGAAGAAGGTCGGCCTCGACCTCGCGGACGCCATCGGTGCGAGCGAGAACAACACCATCAAGATCGCCGACGTTCCCAACACCGGCGTGACCGTCCAGCGCGGCCACACCCACGACGGCCTGGGCAAGTACTACCGCCAGACCATCGAGGAGTCCACCGAGGCCCCGGTCGACATCGTCCAGATCCTCAAGGACCGCAAGGTCGACGTCCTCGTCTGCTACCTGCCGGTCGGATCCGAGGTCGCTGCGAAGTTCTACGCGCAGTGCGCCATCGACGCCAAGGTCGCGTTCGTCAACGCTCTCCCGGTCTTCATCGCCGGCACCAAGGAGTGGGCGGACAAGTTCACCGAGGCCGGTGTCCCGATCGTCGGCGACGACATCAAGTCGCAGGTCGGCGCCACCATCACGCACCGCGTGATGGCGAAGCTCTTCGAGGACCGGGGTGTCATCCTGGACCGCACGATGCAGCTGAACGTCGGCGGCAACATGGACTTCAAGAACATGCTCGAGCGTGAGCGCCTGGAGTCCAAGAAGATCTCCAAGACGCAGGCCGTCACCTCCCAGATCCGTGACCGCGAGCTCGGTGCGGACAACGTCCACATCGGTCCGTCGGACTACGTGGCCTGGCTGGACGACCGCAAGTGGGCGTACGTGCGCCTCGAGGGCCGCGCCTTCGGTGACGTTCCGCTGAACCTGGAGTACAAGCTCGAGGTCTGGGACTCCCCGAACTCCGCCGGTGTCATCATCGACGCCGTCCGCGCCGCGAAGATCGCCATGGACCGCGGCATCGGTGGCCCGATCCTCTCCGCGTCCTCGTACTTCATGAAGTCCCCGCCGGTCCAGTACTTCGACGACGAGGCCCGCGAGAACGTCGAGAAGTTCATCAGGGGCGAGGTCGCCAACTGACGCGACCGGAAACGGTGCGTCGGCGCGGTTCGGTGATGAGCAGCAACGCTCCTCCCTTTCCGCACCGTTGAGGGTCCCTGGGTAATCCGCCCAGGGACCCTCAACGTATGTGACCCTTGATCACATGCCCGTCGTAGGTGATCTGCGCGTACTTCTGCGCCTTCGGAACTTCCGTCGTCTGCTCGCCGTACGACTCCTCTCCCAGTCGGCCGACGGGGTCTACCAGGTGGCGCTGGCGGCTCACGTCGTCTTCTCCCCGGAGAAACAGGCGTCGGCGGGGGCCATCGCCTCCGCAATGGCCGTGCTCCTGCTGCCGTACTCGCTCATCGGCCCCTTTGCCGGCGTCCTGCTGGACCGCTGGCCGCGCCGTCAGGTCTTTCTGTACGGCAATCTGCTGCGCGCCGCACTCGCCTGCTGCACCGCACTCCTGATCCTCGGCTCCGCACCCGACTGGCTCTTCTACGCCTCGGCGCTGTGCGTCACCGCGGTCAACCGCTTTGTGCTGGCCGGGCTCTCGGCCGCGCTGCCGCGTGTCGTCGACAGGGACCGGCTGGTGCTGGCGAACTCGCTCTCACCGACCGCGGGCACGCTCGCCGCCACGGCCGGCGGCGGCCTCGCCTTCATCGTGCGGCTGGTACTCGCCGACTCCGATGCGGCGGTGGTGCTGCTGGGCGCGGCTCTCTACCTCGCTTCGGCGCTGGCATCTCTGAGCCTTGCCGCCGGGCTCCTCGGACCGGATCAGGACGGGCGCCGTATCCGGTTGAGGGAGGCTCTGGCCGTCACCGCACGGGGGCTCGCCGACGGGCTGCGCCATCTGGCGGAGCGGAAGCAGGCGACCCGGGCGCTGGCCGCCATGACCGTGATCCGCTTCTGCTACGGGGCGCTGACCGTGATGGTGCTGATGCTGTGCCGGTACGCCTGGTCCGACAGCGAATCCGAAGGCCTGGCCCTCCTGGGACTGGCCGTGGCGATCTCCGGTGCGGGGTTCTTCGCGGCGGCCGTGGTGACGCCTTGGGCGGTGGGGCGACTCGGCCGGTTCCGCTGGATGGCCGTGTGCGCGGCGGCGGCCGCCGTCCTCGAACCCGCGCTGGGGCTGTGGTTCATCCCCGTACCGATACTCGTCGCGGCGTTCATCCTCGGACTCGTCACCCAGGGGGCAAAGATCGCAACGGACACGGTGGTGCAGACCTCGGTGGACGATGCCTTCCGCGGCCGGGTCTTCTCGCTCTACGACGTGCTGTTCAACGTGGCGTTCGTGAGCGCTGCCGCACTCTCCGCCCTGATGCTGCCCCCTGACGGGCAGTCGTTCGTGGTGGTGATCGGGGTAGCCGTGCTCTATGCGGTCATCGCCGTACTGCTGTTCCGGTGGAGCCGCACCGACAAAGCGCTCTAGCGTGCGCGATACGGAGAGGGGCGCTGTTTCACGTGAAACAGCGCCCCTCTCCGTATCGGGTCGTGGGGGGGGTTTTAGGTGAACAATAAACACAACCCCGGCGACCCCCCG